>JAEUHO010000552.1 GCA_016795345.1 Planctomycetia bacterium
GCCCGCGGGCGAGCACGCGCGCGCGTACCTCGAGAAGCGCGGCTTCCCGCCGCCCGCGAGCCGCGCGCTCGGCCTCGGGCTCTCGCCGGAGGGCTGGGACGGGCTGCTCGTCGCGGCGCGCACGGCGGGGATCGCCCCCGACGTGCTCGAGGAGGCCGGGCTCGTCGTGCGCCGCGAGGGGCGCGAGGGCTGGTACGACCGGTTCCGCGGCCGGCTCATGTTCCCGATCGCCGACGTGTCGGGCCGCATCGTCACGTACGGCGCGCGGGCCCTGCGCGAGGGCGACAACCCGAAGTACCTGAACGGCCCCGAGACCGCGCTGTTCAAGAAGGGCCGCACGCTCTACGCGCTCGACCGCGCGAAGGACGGCATCCGCAAGGCGGGGCACGCGATCCTGATGGAGGGCTACACCGACGTCCTGATGGCCCACCTGTTCGGGTTCACGTCGGCCGTCGCGGGCATGGGCACGGCGTTCACGCCCGAGCAGGCGACGATCCTCGCGCGCCACGCGACGAAGGTGATCCTCCTGTACGACGGCGACGCGGCGGGCCGCGCGGCCGCGGAGAAGTCCCTCGACCTGCTCCTCGAGCAGGGGCTCGAGCTGCGCGTCGCGATGCTGCCCGAGGGCCGCGACGTGGACGAGGTGCTGCTCGAGGAGGGCGCGGACCGCCTCACCGAGATCCTCGACGCGGGGCTCGACGTGTTCGACTTCAAGGTCGCGCAGCTCGGCACGGTGAACGACCTCAAGACCGAGCGCGGGCGCGCGACCGCCGCGTCGAAGATGGCGGAGATGCTCGTGCGGGTGAAGAGCCCCATGGAGCGCGACCTGCTGTTCTCGCGCGTCGCCGACCGGCTCGGGGTCAACGAGTCGCTCCTCCGCGCGGAGGCGGCGCGGCTCGCCGGCGGTCGGCGGCTCCGGCCGGACGGCCCGAATCCGGGGGGGCCTCCCCCGGTTGCGCCCGCCCCCCCGGTGGACCCCCGGGCGGCGCAGCGTGCCCGGGATCTCCGGATGGAGCAGGAGCGTCTGATCGCAGGGGCGATCTACGCGCCCGAGCACCTCCCGGCGATCCGGCAGGCGCTCGCGCCCGAGGACATCGTGGAATCCGGTTTACAGCGCCTTTACGACGCGATCCTTGCGCTTTCGGGCCAGGGGCTCGTGCCCGGCCCGGAGGGGGTCGCGAGGGCCGTCGCCGACGACCCCGAGGCCAGCGCCGCGCTCGCCGGCCTCGACGCCGATCTCCCGTTCCACGAGTGGGTCCCCGACGCCCTGCGGCACCGCGAGACCCGTCGCGCCGAGGAGGCGCGGCGACAGGCGGTCCTGCAATGGCTCGCCGGACCCGACTCCTCCGCGCAAACTCGCCCCCCCGACACTCGGACCGAAGAGCCCTAGGAATTCCCCTGCCCATGGCGAACGTCGAAGGCCTGGTCCCCCCGAGCCCGCTGGATCCGTGGGAGCCCGAGATCACGGCGCTCCTCGAGCTCGCGAAGCAGAAGGGGTACCTGACCTACGAGGAGCTCAACACCGCGGCGCCCGAGCTCGCGCCCTCGCCCGAGATGATGGACCGCATCCTCATGGTGCTGGACCTCAACGGGGTCGAGGTCGTGGACGGGAGCGTGGGGGCGGTGCGCGAGAAGGACGCCCGGCGCGCCCGCGGCGAGGCCGTCGACAGCGAGAGCCTGCGCGACAAGAAGCCGAGCGCGCTCGAGCTGCCGATCACGACCGAGAAGATCGACGACCCGGTGCGGATGTACCTGACGCAGATGGGCGAGATCCCGCTGCTCACGCGCGACCAGGAGATCTCGCTCGCGAAGAAGATCGAGATCACGCGCAAGCGGTACCGGCACGTCACGCTCGACTGCGGCGTCGCGGTGGCCGAGGCCAACCGCATCCTCCAGGACGTCGCGCGCGGCGACCTCGCGTTCGACCGCACGCTTCGCATCGGCACGGCCGACCCGGTCAACAAGGACGACCTGCAGAAGCGGATGCCGGTCAACCTCAAGACCCTCGAGAAGCTCCACGCGACGCTGCGCGCCGACATGGAGGAGCTGGTCCACGACAAGCGGGCCGGCAAGGAGCGCCGCGAGGACCTCGAGGCCCGGATCCGCAGCCGCAAGATGAAGGCGGTGCACCTCCTCGAGGAGGTCGCGATCCAGACGAAGAAGCTGCGCGCCGTCCACGAGCACATGTACGAGCTCGCCGACGAGATCGACGACACGCGCCGGCGCATGGTCGACCTCGAGCGCCGCGGCGGCAGCCACGACGAGATCGAGGAGGCCAAGGAGCGCCTCGTCGAGATCGAGATCCAGGCCCTCGAGTCGCTCGAGAAGTTCCTGTGGCGCACCCGCGAGATCCGCCACCGCTTCGCCGAGTACGAGGAGGCGAAGCGCAAGCTCTCCAGCGGCAACCTGCGCCTCGTGGTCTCCATCGCGAAGAAGTACCGCAACCGCGGCCTGACCTTCCTGGACCTCATCCAGGAGGGCAACACCGGCCTCATGAAGGCGGTGGAGAAGTACGAGTACCGCCGCGGCTACAAGTTCTCGACCTACGCCACGTGGTGGATCCGCCAGGCCATCACGCGCTCGATCGCCGACCAGGCGCGGACCATCCGCATCCCGGTCCACATGATCGAGACGATGAGCAAGATCCGCAACGTCACCAAGAAGCTGGTGCAGAAGATCGGCCGCGAGCCCACCATCGAGGAGGTCTCGCAGGCCAGCGGCATCAGCGTCGAAGAGACGAAGCGGGTGATGAAGATCAGCAAGCACCCGATCTCGCTCGACCGCCCGATCGGCGAGTCGGACGACTCGTACTTCGGCGACTTCATCGAGGACCCGCACGCCGAGAGCCCGGTCAGCGCCGCCACGCACGAGATGCTGAAGGACAAGCTCGACCAGGTCCTCCAGACCCTCACGTTCCGCGAGCGCGAGATCATCAAGCTCCGCTACGGCATCGGCGACGGCTACACCTACACGCTCGAGGAGGTCGGCAAGATCTTCAAGGTCACGCGCGAGCGCGTCCGACAGATCGAGGCCAAGGCCGTGCGCAAGCTCCAGCACCCCGTCCGCGCCCGCAAACTCGAGGGATTCCTCGACGTTTAGGGATACGGGATCTGGGCCGGGGAGGGCGGGCGCGCTCGCGGCGGGTCGGGGTTCGCCGTGACGCCAGGCCCGGCGCGCAGCGCACCGGGCCTGGCGTCACCCTCCTCGTCGTCGGCCCTGCTGGGCCTCCTCCTCCTCGGGCGGCTCGGCGGCGTATCGGCGCGGCTGGATACAGCCGCCTCGCCGCGGCTCCCGCGACCCGTCGCGAATCGCGCCCGGCTGCTCGAGGGCGTCCCCTGAAGCAGCAGCTGCGCGGATGCGGCGCCCGGCGGATCAGTGGAGACCCCGGAAGCAGCAGGAGAGCAGACGCGGCGCCCGGTGGACCCAGGGAACGCTCTTGGGCAGCAAGCGAGCGGCAGGGCGCGAGCCCGGCGGATCCGGAGGACACCCCGTGGGGCGCGGCGCGCCAGAAGGACGTCCGGAGGCGGCGGGGGACGGGGACGGTACGGAGGGGCGGAAGGGGGAGGGACGCGAGGCCCGGCGGGGGAACGGGGAGGGGTGAGGACCGGTCTTGGTGGACGGGCGGACGGGGCTACCATCCCCCGCTGCCCTCGACGGGGCCCCCGCCCGTCCGGGGGAAGGCCCCGGAGCTCCCATGTCGATGACGCCTCGTGAGGTGATCGAGCGGCTGAAGGAAGTCCAGGAGCTCGACCAGCGGCTCGCCGCGCTGGACCGAGAGATCGACGGCGGCCCCAAGGCGGTCGCGTCGTTCGCCCGCGCGGTCGCGGCCGTCGACGCGAAGCTCGCCCAGCTCGACGAGCGCACGAAGCTGCTCCGCGCGCAGGCCAAGCTGCGCGAGAACGAGGCCAAGACCGCCCAGGGCAAGGTCGACCGCCTCAACGAGCAGGCGCGCGCCGTCAAGACGAACCGCGAGTTCACCGCGATCCGCAGCGAGATCGCCAACGCGAAGATCGAGGTCGGCAAGCTCGAGGACGAGATCCTCAAGATCATGGAGGCGGTGGACGCGCAGGAGAAGCTCGTCGCCGCCGCCAAGGAAGAGCGCGCGAAGGAGCAGAAGAAGCTCGACGCCGAGCGCGCCAAGGTGGACGCGGCCATCGAGGGGCTCAAGAAGAGCCGCGCGGACCAGGCCGTCGGCCGGCCCGCGCTCACGAGCGGCCTGCCCGCCGAGGCCCTCTCGATCTACGAGCGCGTCCTCAAGGCGCGCGGCCAGGCGGTCGTGCCGCTCGAGATCGACTACTGCTCCGGCTGCATGGAGCGCCTGACGCGCAACGACATCTTCGCGGTCCAGAACGCGTCGCGCCTCGTGCAGTGCAAGTCCTGCGGCCGGATCCTCTTCGCGCAGTAGCGGCCGACGCCGCCGCGGCGCGGCGGCGACCGGGCCTCGCGGTCCCGCGGGAACGACGGCGTCAGGCGTCGCGGGCGTCGGGGCTGGCGGCGGCGCCGCCGCCGGCGGCGCGCGCGCCGAGGCGCGCGAGGCGGGCCGCGACCCCGTAGCGGAGGTCGATCCAGGCCAGCCAGGCGAACGTGAGCGGGAGGAGCAGCAGCCAAGTCCCGGGCTCGCCCCGCCCGAAGCGCCCGAGCAGCACGCCCACCGCCGCGGGCGGCGACAGGACCAGCAAGGTCAGCGCCACCGCCCGCGCGTGGCCCCGGCCGGCCCAGGGCACGACCGAGGCCAGGAGGAGCAGCGCCGCGACGACGGCCGCCGCGGCGAGGGCCGGTGTCACGGTCAGCGC
>JAEUHO010000556.1 GCA_016795345.1 Planctomycetia bacterium
CCGCGAGCGTGCCCGCGGCCTCGAACGTCACCAGCCCGAGGTCCTCCAGCGCGCCCCGGGGCGCCGGCGGCCCGTCGGGCTCGCCGAGCGCCGCCAGCAGGCCCGCGATGGTGCGGCGCACCTCGGGGTCGGGGTCGTCGCGCCGCGCGACCAGCTGCTCGCGGGCGTCGCGCGCGACGGCGGCGAGGCGCGTGCGGGCCGCCTCGCGCACCGCGTAGTCGTCGCTCGCGAGCTCGGCGAGCAGTCGGTCCACCTCCGACGCGAGGCCCGGCGCGTCGCCGCCCCGCGCGGGCGCCGCCGCGAGCACGGCGGCGCCCAGCGCGAGGAACGCGCGGACGAGCAGGGAGCGCCGGACGCGGCGGCCGTCAGTGGGCGGCGTGCGCGTGGGGCGTCTCCTTCTTGTGCTTCTCGATCACCTGCTGGTCGAGCGGCGGCGGCACGCGGTCGTACCGGGCCAGGTGGGCCCGGAACTCGCCCTCGCCGGACGTGATCGACCGCAGCTCCGTCGAGTAGTTGAGCATCTCCGGCAGCGGCACCTGCGCGTGGATCTTCGTGAGGTCGCCCTCGCTGTCCATGCCGACGATGCGCCCGCGGCGGCTGTTCAGGTCGCCCGAGATCTCGCCCATGAACCGCGACGGGACGTCGATCTCGACGTCCATGATCGGCTCGAGCAGGATCGGCCGGCTGGCCTCCACGGCCGCGCGGAACGCCTGCGACGCCGCGAGCTTGAACGAGAACTCGTCGCTGTCGACGTCGTGGAACTTGCCGAAGTGGACGATGGCGCGGACGTCGGTGAACGGGAAGCCCGCGACGACGCCGTGCGGCAGCGTGTCGCGCACGCCCTTCTCGACGGCCGGGATGAACTGCCGCGGGATCGTCCCGCCGACCACGGCGTCGACGAACTCGAAGCCGGCGCCGCGCGGCAGCGGCTCGAGCTTCAGGTGCACCTCGGCGAACTGCCCGCGGCCGCCGCTCTGCTTCTTGTGCCGGAACTCGCCGGCGCCCGCGGCCGCGATGGTCTCGCGGTAGGGCACCTTCGGCGGGTGCGTGACCAGCTCGACCTTCTTCTTCGCCAGCCGCTTCAGCGTGACGTCGAGGTGGAGCGCCGAGATCCCGCGGATCACGAACTCGCCCGTGGCGGGGTCGCGCTCCGGCACGAACGTCGGGTCGGCCTCGTGCAGCTTGGCGAGCTCGGGGATCAGCTTGGCCTCGTCGGCCCGGTTCTTCGGCTCGACCGCGAGCGTCACCTGCGCCGGCGGGAACGGGAT
The DNA here is from genome assembly GCA_016795345.1 of Planctomycetia bacterium. Taxonomy (GTDB): domain Bacteria; phylum Planctomycetota; class PLA2; order PLA2; family JAEUHO01; genus JAEUHO01. Next base: position 1,269 of record JAEUHO010000556.1, read on the forward strand.
CGGGTCGAACACCGCCGCGACGTGGCCGTCCGTGACCGTGTCGCCGATGTGCAGGTCGTCGACCTTGGTGAGCGCGACGATCATGCCCGCGGACGCGGTGGCGAGCGGCTTGTGCTCCTTGCCGTTCACGTCGTGCAGGTCGCCGATGCGCTCGGTCTTGTTCAGCCGCGGCACGAAGATCGACGACTTCGACGCCACCGAGCCGCTCCACACGCGCAGGAACGTCGTCTTGCCCACGTGCGGGTCGACGACGACCTTCCACACCTGGGCCGCGAACGGGCCCTTCGGCTCGAGGTGCACCTCGGCGCCGCTCGCGTCGCGCGCGGTGCGCGCCACGCCCTCGGCGGGGCTCGGCGTCTCGTGGGCGATGAAGTCCATCAGCTGCCGCACGCCGAGCTCCTTCGCGCTCGAGGTGTGCAGCACCGGCACGATGTGGCCCGTGCGGATCGCCTTCGGGAAGGCGTGGAACAGCTCTTCCTTGCTGATCGCGCCCTCGTTGAAGTACTTCTCGATGAGCGCGTCGTCGCACTCGACCACCGCGTCGGTCGCGGCCTTCCGCAGGGCCAGCGCCTTCTCCTTCACGTGGTCCGGCAGGTCCTCGGCGAAGACGTTGTAGATCTTGTGGACGCCCGGGCCGTACGCGTCGGGGAAGTTCAGCGGGATCACGTGCTCGCCGAAGTTCGCCTGCAGCGACGCCATCAGCGCGTCCGGGTCGATGTTCTCCGCGTCGATCTTCGTCAGCACCACGCAGCGCACGAGGCCGAGCTTGCCCGCCTCCTGGAAGCGCCGGCGCGCCGTGACGCTCACGCCGTCCTTCGCGGTCACCGCGACCGCGACCGTCTCGACCGCCGCCATCGCCGCCGTGGGCTCGCCGACGAAGTCCGCGGCGCCCGGGCAGTCGATCGACTGGATGAACGTGTCGGCCCACGTCAGGTGGACCGGCGACGCGGTGAGCGACTGCTTGCGCTCGCGCTCGTCCGCGTCGAAGTCGGTCGCGGTGTTGCCCTCCTCGACCGTCCCCTTGCGCGAGATCGCCTTGGCCAGGAAGAGCGCCGTCTCCGTCAGCGTCGTCTTCCCGGCCCCACCTGCACCCACCAGGGCCACCGTGCGTACGTCCTCGGGTCGATGTGTCATCGCAGGACTCCCAACGGGGTTGTCCACGCAGGGTACGTCCCCCGGCCCCCGCCGCCCACCCGGGGGTGCGGGACGGCGAGGCCCGGCCGCCGCCGCGATCTCGGACCGGGACGGGAAACTTCTCCGGATGCCCTCCTCTTGTCGTGCAGGGCGGTCGAGCCCCCACCGGAGCCCCCCCATGCGCCACCGCTCGTTCCTCGCGTCGATCGTCCTCGCCCTGCCCCTCGCGGCCTGCGGAGGAGGGGGCGCCGGCGGCGGGCCGGGCCTCGCGTCGGAGGGGGCCGTCGGTCCCGCGCCGCTGACCCCGATGGGCGCGGAGCTGACCGACGAGGGCCGGTTCGGCGTGCGGCTGGCCGGGGCCGAGCCCCTCGTCGCGCTCGTCCTCACCGACGCCGACGGCGACGAACTCCGGTTCGACGGCCTCCACATCGAGCCGGGGGAGCTGTGGGAGGAGCCCGCGCCGGGGATCGTCGTCCCGGGCACGTACCTGCTGCGCGCGCACGGGGTGAGCGGGTTCACCTACGCCCGGATGTGCGCGTACCTCCCGGGCGTCGCCGAGGCGCCCTACCTCTCGAACGCGCACCTCGAGATCGAGTCCCTCGACCCCGACTTCTCGTTCGACCCGAACTTCCCGCGCGGCCCCGGGGGGCGGCAGGTTCCGTGACGTCCGCGGGACGGGGGCCCGGTAAGGTGGTCGGCTGCACACCGTGGCGGACCGCCTTCCCCCCCCGTCGTCCGGCGCCCCGGCTCCGACCGGCCCCGCGGCCGCGGTCCCGGGTGGCATCCCCGACAGCGACGCCCCGCCGCAGCCGTGGCGGCAGCTCCGCCGGGTGCTCCCCTACGCCAAGCCCCACCGGGGGTTGCTGCTGCTGTCGGTCCTCCTGATCGGGTTCCAGGCGCTCGCGAGCAACGCCCGGATCCTGCTCCTGTGGCCCATCGTCACGCGGGTCTTCCCCGTCGCGACGTCGCCCGGCACGCCGGACGCCAAGGCGAAGTCCGGCGACGACCTCGAGGTCGTCACGGAGCAGATCAAGAAGAAGACCGGCACGCTCCTCCAGCCGTTCGACGACGTCGTCACCGCCATCAACCGCACGACGTCGGGCTGGGTCGTCGAGGACTGGCTGCCGAAGGGGCTGCCGGGCGCCGACCCCGTGGCCGTCGCCGCCGTGCGCGACCACGAACGCGACCGGTACGCGACGATCCTGTCGGTCGGCATCCTGTTCGTCTTCTTCATCCTCGTGATGTCGGTCTCGGCGTTCCTCGAGGACTACGTCAACGAGATGGTGCGGCAGCGCATCCTGATGGACGTCCGCAAGGACCTCTGCGGGAAGCTCCTGCGCCAGCCCATGGCGTTCTACGACGCCGCCCACCGCGGCGACGTCGTCCAGCGCGTGCTCGACGACGTCGGGGGCTTCGCGTCCGGCCTCAAGCTGGTGTTCGGCAGCCTGCCCGAGGGGTTCTTCAGCCTCCTCTTCGGCATCGTCTTCCTGGCGGGCCTCTCGCCGATGCTGACGGCGATCTGCGTGCCGGGCCTGCTGCTGTTCATCCCGCTGCGCCGCCTGACGCGCCGCGTCAACAAGCAGGCGAAGAAGCGGCAGTCCGGCTCGGCGAAGCGCGTGGAGGTGCTCCTCCAGGTCGTGTCGGGCATCCGCACCGTGAAGGCGTTCCGCAGCGAGGACCGCAAGGTGGACGAGTTCCACGCGGCCGACCGCGCGGTCTACCGACAGTCCATGAAGGTCCAGCGGACCAAGTCGCTGTCGGACGCCGCGACGGAGTTCCTGAACAACCTGCTCGTGATGGCGCTGTTCGTCGGCGGCTCGTGGTTCGCCCTGCGCGGCCTCCTCGGCGTGGACCCGCGCGCGCTCCTCATCTTCCTCTCGCAGGTCGGCAACCTCTACCGGCCCGCGAAGAAGCTGGTGAAGGACCTCAACGGCATGAACGACGCCATGGCGAGCGTCGAGCGGGTCTTCGACGTGATGGACCTCCCGCCGCCGCCGCCGGACCCGGCGGACGCGCGGCCGTTCGAGGAGATCCGCGACGCCGTGCGCTTCGAGGGCGTGGGGTTCGCCTACCGCCCGGGCCTCCCGGTCCTCGAGGACATCACGTTCGAGATCCCCCGCGGCGCCACCGTCGCCCTCGTGGGCCCGTCGGGCAGCGGCAAGAGCACGCTCTGCGACCTGCTCCTGCGGTTCTACGACCCGACGGAGGGCCGCATCACCGTGGACGGACGGCCCCTCCGCGACTTCCGGCGCGCGTCGTTCCTCGACCGCGCGGCGGTGGTCACGCAGGACCCGTTCCTGTTCCACACGACGATCGGCGAGAACATCCGCCAGGGCCGGCCCGGCGCCACCGACGCGGAGGTCGCCGACGCGGCGCGCGCCGCCTTCATCCACGACCACATCGCCGCGTTGCCCCTCGGGTACGCGTCCGAGGTCGGCGAGCGGGGCGCCCGCCTGTCGGGCGGCCAGCGCCAGCGCATCACCATCGCGCGCGCGCTGATCCGCGACCCCCGCCTGCTCGTGCTCGACGAGGCGACGGCCAGCCTCGACGCGGAGAGCGAGCGCGCCGTGCAGGCGGCCCTCGACCGGCTGCGGGCCGGGCGCACGACGCTCGTGGTCGCGCACCGCCTGTCCACGGTCAAGAACGCCGACCGCATCGTCGTGCTCGAGCGCGGGCGCATCGTGGACCAGGGCACCCACGAGGAGCTCCTGGCGCGCGGCGGGCTCTACGCGCGGCTGTGCGCCATGCAGAACCTCGGCGACGCCCCGCGGGTCGCCGTCGCGACGGAGGCGGAGCCGGCGCCGGACGGCGAGGCCCGGCCCGACGACGGGGAGGACGGCGCGTGAGGGTCTTCCTCGACGCGTCGGCCGCCGCCAAGGCGGCGCGCACCGGCGTCGGGCACTACGTCGCCCGCCTCGCCGAGGCGCTCCTCGCGGTGGACCCCGCCCTCGACCTCACGCTCGGCGTGCGGCTCGGGCGGGTGAAACGCGGCGGGCACGTGCTCCGGCCGCCGGCGGGCACCGAGGGCCGCGCGCGGGTCCGGTGGTTCCCGTCGTTCTGGCCGGGCTTCGGCACGCGCGGGGCCGACGTGGTCCACGGGCCCGACGCCCGCGTCGTGCGCGGCGGCGGCCGGCAGGTGGTGACGGTGCACGACCTGTTCTCGCTGAAGTCCACGCAGTGGGCGAACGAGGGGTTCCGCGCCAAGAAACACGCCCGCTACGCCGAGCTCGCCGCGCGGGCCGACGCGGTCGTGACGCCGTCGGCCGCGACCGCCCGCGACGTCGAGACGCTGCTCCGCGTGCCGCGCGAGCGCATCCACGTGACGCCGCTCGGCGCCGACCCCGCGTTCCGCCCGCTGCCGCCCGAGGTGGTCGCGCCGGTCCTCGCGCGCCACCGCGTGACCGCGCCCTACGTGCTGTTCGTGGGGCTCGCGCAGCCGCGGAAGAACCTCGAGGCGGTCGTCAACGTGTTCGGCCGCATCGCCGCGCGCGACGACCGCCTGACCCTCGTCCTCGCGGGGCCCGACGGGTACCCGGAGGGGCGTTTCCCGGCGCTGCTCAAGGAGACGGGCGCGGTGGACCGGGTCCGCCACCTCGGCTACGTGCCCGTGGGCGACCTGCCCGCGTTGTACGCGGGCGCGGGCGTGCTCCTGTTCCCGAGCCACGACGAGGGCTTCGGCCTGCCGGCCCTCGAGGCCATGGCGTGCGGCTGCCCCGTCGTCGCGAGCACCGCCGGCGCGCTCCCCGAGGTGCTCGGCGAGGGCGGGCTGTGTTTCCGGCCGGACGCGCTCGACGACCTCGAGGAGGCGACGTCCCGCCTGCTCGACGACCCGGACGCCCGGGCCGCCGAGGTCGCGCGGGGCCTCGCCCGCGCCGCGACGTTCTCGTGGGAGGCCACCGCCCGCGCGACGCTCGCCGCCTACGCGCCGAGGTGACGACGGCCGCCGCGGCCGCGCGCCCTCAAGGGCTGTGGAGAATTCGCCTTCGCTCGGTTTTCGGGGCCCGACCCCCCCGAAAACCCGCTCGGCGTGCGGGCCCTACGGGCCCGCGCTTCGCGGCCGTGAAGGAATCTCCGATTCCTTCACAGGCTTTCAGCGCGGCGACTCGGCGAGCACGACCTCGGTGCGCTGGCGCAGCAGCATCCGGCCGCCGCCGTCGGCGTGGGCCGCGTGCAACGCACGCAGGTCGGCCTCGAGGCGGTCCCAGGCCGGGCCCGACGACGGCACGTACGACGCGCTGCGCGCGCGGCCGAGCAGCCCTTCGACGTCGAGGAACTGCCCCGACGGGAACGACGCGACGCGCACGCCGAGGAACCCCGCGCCGGCGAGGAACTCCGGGAAGACCGGCCCGAGGCGCAGCCGCTCCGACGGGAGCACGGACGCCGCCTTCACGCTCCGCTCGTACGCCTCCCCCACGGGGTCGCCGAGCGCGCGGTGGTTGTAGACGATCCCGAGGCGGCCGCCGGGCACGAGCACGCGGCGGATCTCGGTCGCGGCGCGCTCGAGGTGGAACCAGTGGAACGCCTGCGCGACCACGACCAGGTCCACGGCGGCGTCCGGCAGGGTCGTCGCCTCGCCCGTCGCGTCCACCCACGAGACGAACGGATGGGGCGCGGCCGCGGCGCGCATGGCGGCGTTCGGCTCCACGGCCCACACGCGCACGCCCCGGTCGCCGAGCAGCCGGGCCATGATCCCCGTGCCCGCGCCGAGGTCCGCCGCCGCGAGCCGGTGCGGGTCGGGCAGTCCCTCGAGGAGCGCGTCCACCGCGCCGAGGGGATAGGACGGCCGGTGGGCCGCGTAGTCGGCCGCGCGGTCGGTGAACCGGCCCGTCGGGTCGAGTTCGTCGATTCTCCGCGGATCGGGCCCCCGCGGATCGGGCCCCCGCGCGTCGGGGCCGCACGGTTCGGGGTCGGCGGCGTTCACCCGCGCGCCGCCTCGTGCACCGCCTCGAGCCGGGCCGCGACCCGGTCGAGGGCGAACGCGTCCTCGGCGCGCGCCGCGGCGCCCGCCCCGAGGCGCGCGCGGAGCGCGGCGTCGCCCGCGAGGCGCTCGAGCACCGACGCGAGGCCCGCCGGCGTGTCGTCGCACAGGAGCCCGGAGACGCCGTCGTCCACCACGTCCGGCAGCAACCCGAGCCGCGTCGCGACCGACGGGACGCCGAGGGCCATCCCCTCGCGCAGGGCGCGCACCGTGGGGTCGCTGCCGGGCACGAGGAGCAGCTGCGCGTCGAACGACGCGACCGCGCTCGCGTAGTCGCTGCCGCGCAGGTACCCCGCGAAGTGGACGACGTCGCCGAGGCCGAGGCGCGCCACGGGCCGCTCCGCGACCTCGTGGAAGGACGTCCCGCGCCCGACCACGACGATCCGCAGCGGCACCCCGCGGTCCACGAGGAGCCGCGCGGCCTCCCACAGGAGGTCGAAGCGCCGGTGCGGCTGCACCCGCGCGACGAGCCCCACCACCAGCGCGCCGGGCGGCGCGGCCCACCGCGCGCGGTACGCCGCGCGCGTGGTCGCGGCGCGCCGGACGCGGCCGACGTCGACGGGCGGCGAGAGGCGCACGACCCGCGCCGGGTCCACGCCGGCGGACGCGAGCGTCGTCGCGGGCCGGGCCCCGAACACGATCACGCGCGAGGCGCTCGCGAGGAGGTGCGCCTCCTCGGGGCTCGGCGCGGCGGTGCCGTCCTCGAACCAGAACCGCACCAGGGGCCGCGGCGCGTCGAGGAGCCCGAACGCGCGGACCACGATGCGGTGGTCGTTGCGCAGCGTGCACTGGACGACGTCCGGCGGGCGCGCGCGCAGGTGCCCGGCCAGGCGCCGCGCGTCGCGCCGGTTGGCGAGGAAGCCCACGTGTTTCGGCAGCTTCAGCCCCAGCTGCAGGCGGACGAGGCCGCGGGCGTCGGCGGCGGCCCCCGCGTCGTCGGGGGCGCGGCCCACGGGCCGGCCCGTCGCGACGAGCACCTCGTGGCCGCGCCGCGACAGGGCCGCCGCGAGGTCGAGGCTCGGCTCGACGGGCCCGGTGCGCTTCCAGTTCGCGATGGGCCACAGGAGCCTCATTCGATGGGCTCGTCCACGACGACGGTCTTCTCGGCCATCAGGGCGGCCACGTCCCGGGCCGCGGCGCGCCGGGCCTCGCGTCCCTCGAACGGGGTCCCGCGCGCGTAGCGACGCCACCACCGCAGGCGGTCCGTGCGGGTGACGACCCGCGGGATCGACGCGGCGAGCTGCGCGAGGTTGCGCATCCGCCGCGCGCGGTCCACCTCGCCGCGGAACTCGATGCGGTCGGTGTCGACGAGGCGGAACGCCACGCGGAGCCCGTGCTCCTCGACGAGCCAGTTGCAGGCCTTGAGGTCGCCGTGCCACACGCCGAGGCGGTGCAGCCGCGCGGTGAAGTCGGCGCACGCGTCGAGGACCTCGCGCTTGCGGCGCGGGCTCCACGCGCCCGTGCGCAGCGCGTCGCGGACGCGGTGGTCGAGGCGCGGGAGCGCGCCGAGGTCCTCGTAGAACGTGACGACGCGGCCGCGACCGCGCAGGAACGCGACCGGGGCGGCGGTGCCGATCCCGCGGACCGTGAGCGCGTGGGCGTGTTCGTAGCCCGCGCGGAGCCGGTCCGGCGCGAGCCGGGCGGTCAGCCGGCGCGACCACGTCGAGAGGAGCGCCTCCTTCACGACGAGGCCGCCCGCGCGGGTCACGCGGCTCTTCCGGCCGTCCTTCAGGACCTGCGGGCCGCCGACGGCGAGGGCGCGGTCGTGGGCGGCGAGCGCGGCGACGAGCGCCTCGACGCCGGTGTCGCGGCGGCGCCAGCCGGTGAACGGCCCGACGTCGGACGTGAAGGTCTGGCTCTCCTCGATGCACCGGCGGCCGCGCGAGCGCAGGCGGCGGCGCTCGCGGGCGGCCACGCCGGCCTCGACCCCGGCCCACGCGCGCGCGAGCACGCGTCGGTCCGGGCGCGCGCCGAGGTAGGCGAGCAGGAGCCGCAGCCGGCCGCCGGGCCCCGCGACCGCGGCGAGCGAGTGCAGCCACTGCGCGAGCTGGGCGCGACGGGCCCGCGGGCCCACGGGCGCGCCGACCTTCACCGTGTGGAGGTCGATGACGTCGAGGCCGCAGCGGTCGCCGGGGCCGGGCGCGACGAGGAGGTTGCCGCTGTGGAGGTCGCCGTGCGAGATGCCGCGGTCGTGGAACGCGCGGATCAGGCGGCCCGCGCGCGCGAGGAGGGCGCGGGCCTTCGCGGGCGGCTGCGCCGCGAGCGCGGGCGCGAACGTCTCCCGCCGCCCGAGGAACCGCGCGGCGGACGCCGCCTGCACGAGCCGCAGGCCGCGCCGGCGCTCGGCGACGAGGACCGGCGCGGGGGTCGGGACGCCCGCGCCGCGCAGGTACCGCGAGGCCGTCCACTCCTTCCGCGCGCGGCTCGGCCGCAGCGCCGCGCGGAGGCCGTCCACGAACCCGCGCGGGCGGTGCACCTTCAGGAGCAGCACGCCGAGGTGCGGGACGTCGAGGCGCGCGGCGGCGCGGTAGAGGTTGCGCTTCACGGGCTCGCCCCGCGCCAGCGCGGCCGACGGGTCCGGGAGCAGGTGCAGGCGGACGGGGCCCTCGGCCTCCGCCAGCGTCTCGACGCGGAAGCCGCCCTCGACGAAGCGCGCGAGCCGCGTCACGGCGCTGCCTTCCGCCCGTAGCCGCCGAGCTCCCAGACCTTCGCGTACTTGAGGAAGACGTACCAGGCCGCCATCGCGGCGAGGAAGAACCCCGCGCGCCCGTCGAGGAAGCCGCCGCGCAGCACGTACATCTTGAGGAAACGCGCCGGCGGCCGGAACAACATGCCGAGCAGGCTGCCGCGCTCGCCGCGCGCCACCTTCTCCTTCGCGGCCACCGTCGTGAAACGGTCGATCTGCGCGACGTGCTCGGCGATGGAGCGGTAGGTGAAGTGCTGGAGCTCGCCGACGGTGATCCGCGCCGGCGGCCCGTCGGTCTCGAGGCGGTCGTGCGGGTCCACGCCCACCCACCGCGCGCGGCGGCGGTCGAAGAGGCGCGTGCGCCACTCCGGGAACCAGCCGCCGTGGTCGATCCAGCGGCCGAGGTAGAAGACGTGGCGCGTCACCTCGAACCCCGGCGCCGCGGGCTCGCCCGCGGCCCGCAGGCGCTCGACCTCGGCGCGGAGGCGCGCGTCCACGCGCTCGTCGGCGTCGAGGGAGAGGACCCAGTCGTGCGACGCGAGGCCCGCCGCGCGATTCTTCTGCGCGACCCAGCCCGGCCAGTCGGTGACGACGACGCGCGCGCCCTCGGCGCGGGCGAGGTCGGGCGTGCCGTCGGTGCTGCCCGAGTCCACGACGAGCACCTCGTCGCAGAACGCGACGCTGCGCACGCAGTCCACGATGTTGCGCGCCTCGTTCTTCGCGATGATGGCGGCGGTGATCCTCACGGGGCGCCCCCGCCGTCGTCGAACGCGGGCAGGCCGCCGCGGGGCCTCGGCGGGCGGACCTGGCCCGACAGCCGCCACCAGAAGACGTGCCAGGGGAGGCCGGGCCGCAGGCGCGCGCGGACGAGGTCGAGCCAGCGGTCGCCCGCCTCCGGGCCGCCGCCGTACGCGCGCAGGAACCGCAGGGCCGCGCGGCGACCGACCGCGAGGCCCTTCAGCCGGTGTTTCTCGACGGAGCGCGCGAGCCGCACCAGGTTGTCGAGGCGCTGCGCCTCGGAGAGCGGCGCGTCGAAGGCCCGGGCGCGGTCGAGGTCGAGCACCCGCACGCCCGCGGTCGCGGCGTCGAGCAGCAGGTTCTTCGGGTGGAGGTCGGCGTGCGACACGCCGGCGTCGTGCAGGGCCCGCACGGCGACGCCCGCCGCGGCGAGCGCGTCGGTCACGGGCCACTCGGGGTGCGCGTCGGGCGCGTACAGGAACGTCTGGAGGTCCACCGCCCCGCGGACCTCCTTCGAGAGGAGGAACCCGCGCCAGCCCGTCGCCGCCCGCAGCACCACCGCCCCCACGCACTCGAGCACGGGGACGCGCACGGCGAGGAGGCGTCGCGCGAGCGACAGCTCGTCGAGGGGCCGGAAACGGCCGCGGAACCGGCGCCCGCGCACCGCGCGCAGGAGCCCGCCCTTGCGGTACTCGCGCACGAACAACGGCCCGATCGCGGACTCGATCCGCGACAGCGGCGCGCGCCCGGACACCCGCGCGGGGGGGAGGCGGTCCGGCCGCGACGCGACGGCGCGGACGGGCTCCTCGGCGCCGTCCACCCACGCGAGGACCTCCTGGCCGTCGTCGCGGAGCCGCACGGCGTCGGGCACGCCGTACGCACGTCGGAGAGCGCTGGGGTCCGGGGGTCCCGCCACGGGGTCAGCCTACCCGGGGACCCGGGCGGGACGATGCGCGGACCGGGGCCCGGCCGCGGCGCCGCGGCCGGCGCCCGGCGCGGTCACTTCGGGCCGGCGAGCTCGTTCTTGATGTTCTCGATGATCGTCGGCACGTCGGGGTTCGTGCCGCCGGCCTTCACGTAGGCCTCGTAGTTCTCGAGGGCCTTCTGGAGGTCCTGCTTGTCGGCGAGGTAGATGTCGCCGAGCACGATCAGCGTCGGCGGGTCGTCCGGCTTCAGCGCCTTCGCCTTGAGCAGCGCCTCGAGCGCGTCGTCGGTCTTGCCGTCCTGCGACAGCGAGAAGCCGAGGCCGCGCCACGCGAAGCGGTTCTTCTCGTCGAGCTTCACCGCGTCCTGGTAGGCCTTCACCGACGGCTTCCACTTCTTCTGGAAGAAGAGGTTGTCGCCGTGGAACACCGCGACGTCGGCGTCGTCCGGGCGGATCTGCCGGACGCGGATCAGGAGCTCCTCGGCCTTCTTGTACTGCGAGAGCGCCTCGTGGTCGAAGGCGCAGTTGAGCAGGGCGCGAACGTTGTTCTCCTGCCCCTTCATCGACAGCACCTTCTGGTACTGCTTGATCGCCTCGGCCCAGTCGCTCTGCTGCTCGGCCACGACGGCGATGTTCAGGTAGGCCTCGGGCGACTTCGGGTCGAGGTCGACCGCCTTGCGGAACTGCACCAGCGAGGCCTGGAAGCTCTTCTGCTTGAGCAGCATCACGCCGACCGAGTTCACGATGCCGGCGTCGGACGGCGCGAGGCCGTTCGCCTCGCGGTACATCTCGCCCGCCTCCTTGAAGAGGCCCTGGCGCTCGTAGGCCCAGCCGAGGCCGTACAGGCCGTGGAGCTGGTCGACGCCGGGGAGCGCCAGCGCCTTCTTGTAGAGGTTGATGCCGGTCTCGAGGCCTTCCTTGGTGCCGGTCTTCGCCGCGAGGTCGGCCGCGGCGAGCATCGCGTCGGTGTGCTCGGGGTTGATGCGCAGCGCCGCGTCGAGCGCGCCGCGCGCGTCCTCCGGCTTGTCGAGGCGCGACGCGGCCTCGGCCTTGACGAGGAGGGCCGCGACGTAGGACGGGCGCATGGTCAGCACGCCCTCGGCGCGTTCGCGGGCCTCGGCGGCCTTGCCGTCGGCCAGCTGCAGGCGGGCGAGCGCGAGGACCGCGTCGTACGCGTCCGGGGCGGCCTTGACGACGTTCTCGAGCCGCGTGCGCGCGCCCTCGACGTCGCCCGCGCGGCGCAGGGCCTCGCACGACAGCGTGAGCACGTCGCCCAGGGTCGGGGCGATGGCGAACGCCGACTCGAGCGCCTTCTTCGCGGCCGGGCCGTCGCCGAGCACGAGGTGCGCGCGGCCCAGCTCGAGCAGCATCATGGCGTCGCCGGGCCTCGCCTTGAGCAGCGGCGCGATCGTCGCGATGCGGACGGCCGGCGGCTCGAGCCGCAGCCGGTGGAGCTTCGCGGCCGGGTCGTTCGGGCGGTTCTTGACGATCTCGTCGTACTCGGCGGGCAGCTCGGCCTTCGCGCCGGAGAGCGCCACCACCTGCTGGTAGCGCACGTGGACGAGGAACTGGCTCTCGTCGGCG
>JAEUHO010000577.1 GCA_016795345.1 Planctomycetia bacterium
CCTCGCGGACGGCACGTACACCGTCCGAGTCGTCGCCGCGTCGCTCCCCGCGGGCCTCACGAACACGTTCGGCGGCGCGCAGCAGGCGGCGACCGTGCTCAACGCCTCGACGGACCTGTCGAAGGACTTCGGCTACCAGCCGTCCGGCACGATCTCCGGCCGCGTCTTCAACGACGCCGATGGCGACGGCGCCGCCGACGCCGGCGAGCCCGGCATCCCGGGCGCGGTGGTCGAGCTGGTCGATAGCAACGGCAACGTCGTCGCAACGACCACCACCGGCCCCGACGGCTCCTACACCTTCGATCACCTGCCCGACGGCGCGTACACGGTGCGCGTCCAGCCGGGCAGCGTGCCCGCGGGCCTCAACGCCACGACGCCGACCAGCATCCCCGCGAACATCGTGGGCGGCGCCGACGTCAGCGGACTCAACTTCGGCTACGACTCCCCCACCGGCGCCATCGGCGACCGCGTGTGGTTCGACGTCGACGGCGACGGCGTCCAGGACGCCGGCGAGGCCGGGATCCCTGGCGTGACGCTCGAGTTGCTCAACGCCGCGGGCCAGGTCATCGCGACCGAGGTCACGAACTCGGCCGGCGGCTACCTCTTCGACGGCCTCGCCGACGGCACCTACACCGTGCGCGTCGTGGCGGCCACGCTCCCCGCGGGCCTCACGAACACGTTCGGCGGCGCGCAGCAGTCGGCGACGCTCACGAACGCCTCGTCCGACCTCTCGAAGGACTTCGGCTACCGCACCTCGACCCCGCCGCCGCCGCCGCCGCCCGGCGGCGCGATCGGCGACCGCGTCTGGGCCGACACCGACGGCGACGGCGTCCAGGACACCGACGAGCTCGGACTTCCGGGCGTCACGGTCCAGCTGCTGAACGCCGCCGGCCAGGTCATCGCGTCCGACGTCACCGACGATGCCGGCGGATACCTCTTCACCGGCCTCGCGAACGGCGTCTACACCGTGCGCGTCGTCGCGGCCTCCGTGCCGCCGGGCCTCGCGTCCACGACGGGTGGCCTGCAGCAGACCGCCACCGTCGTCAACGCCTCGTCGGACCTCGCGCGCGACTTCGGCTTCGGCGCGCCGCGCGGCGCGCTCGGCGGCCGCGTGTGGCTCGACGCCGACGGCGACGGCCTCCAGGACCCGTCCGGCGAGCCCGGCCTCGTCGGGGTCACCGTCGAACTGCTCGACGCCGCCGGCCGCGTCGTCGCGACGCAGCTGACCGGCCCCTCCGGCACGTACGTGTTCCCGGGGCTCCCGGACGGCGCCTACCAGGTACGCGTCGTCGAGAGCACCCTCCCCGCCGGTCTCTCGCGCACGTTCCCCGCGAGCGCGACCGTGCCCGCCACCGTCCGCGGCGGCTCCACCGACCTCACCAACGACTTCGGGTACCGCACCGCGCCGCCGACGTGCGACCCGGGCACCGACCCGCGCGTCCACGAGGCCTGCTTCGAGGCGAGCGTCTGGCTCGCCGACCCGCACACCCGCGAGTTCGACGTGTACGTCCGCGTGGACCGCGGCACGCGCGCCGGCGACATCCGAGACCTCGTCAGCTTCGGCTACACCGGCGCGTTCCCCGGCACCGCCGTCGGCGCCAACGGCGTCCTCCGCGTCGAGGGCCTCACCGTCGTGGACGGCTACGCGAAGGTCCGCGTCTGCGTCACCGCCGAGCCCGGTGAGATCGACGACGGCTTCTTCGACGGCCCGTTCCGCCTCGAGGTCGTCGTCAACGGCATCGGCGAAGCGGCCGCCGACACCTTCACCCGCACGTCCCTCGTCCCGGGCGCGACCTTCCCCCGCGCGTGGACCCCGCTCTGGTGCGACGACGTCCCCGACTTCGCGGTGACCTCCGTCGTGCCGTTCGCGTGCTGGGAGCCGCCCGCGCCGCCGACCACGTGCGTCCGCGACGTCGCGTGGTGGCGCGCGGTCCATCGCGACGGCGCCTGCGCCGCGACGCGCGTCCCGTGGCCGCTCGACGGCGCCGAGGGCCGCCGCCTCTGCGGCCGCACCTGGCGCTCGATCCTCGACGCGTCCGCCCGCGACGACGCCTGGGTCGCCCTCGCGCAGGCCTACATCGCGGCGCAGCTGAACGTCGCCGCCGGCAACACCCCCTCCCGGAAGGTGGCCGACGCCATCGACGAGGCCGGCTGCCTCCTCGTCCAGGGCTGCCGCGGCTTCTGCGGCCTCGCGGAGGAGCGCGCGGTGCTCCTCCACCGCACCCTCAAGGCCTTCAACCGCGGCAACAACGGCCCCCCGGCCTGCGCCGGCGCCGTCCCCACCTGCCCGCCGCCGCCCGACGTCTGCCCCGTCCCCGACGCCGGCCCGTCCAAGGACCGCCCGCGGAAGGACCGCGACGACGATCGCCCGTCCAAGGGCGGAAAGCCCCGCAAGGGCGATGACCGCCGCTGATCGCCGGGGGGCTCGGCCCCCCGATTCCCCGGTTGACCCTAGGACCCCTTTGGTGTTTCATTCCCCCGCCATGGCCCACGTCGATCCCCGCCCCGCCACCGCGCCCTACGAGCCCCCGACCCTCGTCGACCTCGGGACGCTGCTCGATCTCACGGCGGCCGGCACCAACATCGACCCGACGTAACGCCCGCAGGGTGTAGCGTCCGGGGGATGGTTCGCCCGGGGACCCACGAGTCCCGCGATCCACGCAACGCGGCGTGCCCCGTTCGCCCCGCACGGCGGCGGCTCTCGAACGGCCCCGCCGGTGCCCGCTTCGGTCGCCACGCCGTCCGCGCGGCCCTCCGGAGGCGGCGAGCCCCCACGGGAGGCGGCCGGCAACCCGCGGGACCGCGAGGCCCGCTCGCCGTCAGGTCGCCCTCCCCGCATCGGAGCGCGCGAGCGCGGGCCCGCCGGCCGGCGCCCGACGACCGTCCGCAGGATCCCCCGGGTCGGTTCCGGTTCGGGCGCCGGTCCCGGCGCGGCGCCACCGGACGCGGGCGCCCGCGGCGGCGGCCACCGGACCACGCGGCGTCCGCGGCGGGCGCGGCGGCCGCCGGGCCTCGCGTCCCCGGGACCCCGACCGCGCCCCGACCCGACGGCCGCGACGACGCCCGGTCCCCTCGTCGCCGGGGGCTGCCCCGGGTAGCGTAGATGCCCATGTCGTCGCCCGCCGCGCCCGCGCCCGCGTCCGACGCCCCGCCCCCCGCGCGGTGGCCCCGCGCCCACTCGCGCGCCCTGCTGGCGTTCCTGCTTGTCTTCGTCGTGTTGCTGGTCGCGTTCCGGTCGGTGCTGTTCCCGTTCCTGATGGCGATCTACGTCGCCTACCTCGTCGAGCCCGTCATCGAGTGGGCGACGCGCGGGAAGCTGTTCGGGCTCAAGTGGGGCCGCGGCCCGGTCCTCGTGTCGCTCTACGCCGTCGTCATCGGCCTCTGCGTGATGGGCGTGTCCTGCGGCGTCCAGCGGCTGTCGGACACCGCCAAGGGCGCGGCGCAGCAGCTCAAGGCCGAGCTCGACAAGTCGGCGCCCGCGGCGCGGCTGCGGATCCACCCGAAGCAGCACCCGAAGATCTGGGTGCCCGAGGGCCTCGAGCTCGAGGCCCCCGACGGGCGACGCTACCGCACGATGTTCCCCGAGCAGGTCGGCGAGGACCTCCCGGACGCGCGCGTCCTCCTCGAGCCCGTGGAGGCCTCTCCCGGGCCGTTCCCCGCGCCCGAGGCGGCGCTGCGGATCGTCGACCCCCGACCGCTGAAGCTGCCGCCCGACGTCACCGTGGAGGCCGTCGGCGACCGCGAGGCGAAGGGCCTCGAGCTGACGTCGGAGCGCTGGGTGATCGCGCCCGTCGCCCGCCAGATCGAGCGCATCAGCGGCTCCCACTTCGACCCGGGCCTCGTCCGCGACTTCGTGAAGGAGCGGAGCGACGAGTACGGCCCGAACCTCGGCAGCGACCTCGTGCGGTGGAGCCAGCGCATCCCCGTGAAGATCGTGGGGTCGCTGTACGAGCTGCTGCTCGTGCTGATGCTGACCGCGTTCATCGTGACCGACCGCAAGGGCATCGCGGCGTTCTTCGACTCGCTGCCCCCGCCCCACCTCCGCGACCGCTACCGCTCGCTGATGGGGTACGTCGACCGCGGGCTCTCCGGCGTGATCCGCGGCCAGCTCCTGATCTGCGTCGTGAACGGGCTGCTGACCTGGCTCGGCCTCCTCATCCTCGGCGTCCCGTACGCGACGCTGCTCGGGTTCATCGCGGGCGTCTTCAGCCTCATCCCCGTCTTCGGCACCATCGCGTCGAGCATCCCGATCGTGCTGGTCGCGCTCGCGTCCGGCGGGCTGCAGGCGGCGCTGCTCGCGCTCGGGTGGATCGCGCTGATCCACCTGCTCGAGGCCAACCTGTTCAACCCGCTCATCATGGGCACCAGCGCCGAGATGCACCCCGTGCTGATCATCTTCGCGCTGCTCGCCGGCGAGCACACGTTCGGCATCTGGGGCGCGCTGCTCGCCGTCCCGACCGCGAGCCTGTTCCTGTCGGCCTTCCGTTGGTTCCGGGAGCAGGTGCTCGAGGTGCCGCCGTCCTCCCACGAGGGCCACGGCGCGTGGATGCGGAAGATGCTGGCGAAGTGGAAGGGGCGCGCGCCCGCGGCCCCGGGAGGAACGACATGATCGCCGTCCTGAACACGCTGCTCGTCCTCGCCTCGATCGGCGACACCCTCAAGACGGTCATGGGCGTCGTCCTCGGCCTCACCGGCATGGCCGTCCTGCTCGTCGGCGTCATCGCCCTCGCGGACAAGAGCGTCCAGAAGGGCGCCACCGCCGCGATCCTCGGCGCGGTGCTGATGGCCGCCGGGCTCTGGCTGACCGGCGCGCTCTAGCCCGGCCCATGCACGAGGGGACGAGGTTGGGGCCGCGGCTGCGACCCGGGCGTATCGCAGGGCCACCGGCGGGCACGAACGCGTGCGCCACGTCGCGGAGGCTCCTCGGCGTGGTGCAGGAACACGGCCTCCCTTTC
>JAEUHO010000600.1 GCA_016795345.1 Planctomycetia bacterium
CGCGGCGCGGGGGGCCGACAGTCCCGTAACGCCGCCCGACGCCCCCGTAAGGCGCGTCGAGGTCGAACGTCCCGGCGCGGACGACGCGCCGGCCGCCGGGCCTCGCGTCCCGGGGACGTCGTCCGCGCCCGTCCCGCGGCCGTGGGGTCACTCCGCGCGGTGGATCGAGACGCCCTCCTTGAACGTCTCGACGACGCGGATGTCCTTGAGGGCGGTCGCGTCCACCTTCAAGGGGTTGCGGTCGAGGACCACGAGGTCGGCGAGCTTGCCCGCCTCGAGCGTGCCCTTCGACGCCTGCTCGCCGTACTGCTCGGCGGCCCAGACGGTCATCGTCTTCAGGCCCTCGAGCGGGGACACGCGCTGGTCCGGGCCCACCGGCGTGCCGTCGCGCGACACGCGGTTGACGGCGCTGTGGAGCATGAACAGCTGGTCGAGCGGCGCGACGACGAAGTCGGTGTGGTTCGTCGGGTGGAGGCCGGCGTCGATGGCGTCGCGCATCGGGCTGATGTAGGCGGCCTGCGCCTCGCCGCGGTTCTTGCGGTGCGCGTCGGCGAAGTAGTAGGTGTGCAGCGTGTAGAACGACGGGCGGATCCCGGCGGCCGCGAACTTCGCGAGCTGGTCCTTGCGCATGAACTGCGCGTGGATCGCGGTGACGTTGCGCGGCTTCCCGGGATGGGCCGCGGTGGCGAACGCGTGCGCCTCGAGGAGCGCGTCGAGGGCGGCGTCGCCGTTGGCGTGGAACGTCACCGGCACGTCGAGCTCGAAGACCTTCTTCATGGCGTGGTTGATCGTGGTCTGGGGGGCGATGAGCTCGCCGCGCCAGTCCTTCTCGCCGCCGGGCCCGCCCGTGAGGTACGGGGTGGTGAACGCCGCCGTGCGCCCCTGGGGCGAGCCGTCGATGGTGATCTTGACGCCGCCGATCTTCAGCCGGCCGGCGTAGACGCCCCACTCGGAGACCGGGATCTCCTTGAGGATGCCGTCGAGGCCGATCACGAACGGGAACGCGACGACGTCGATCAGGTGCGCGCCCGCCTTCGCGGCGCGGCGCATGGACTGCAGCTGCGGCAGGTGGGTCGCGCCCTCCTGGGCGGTCGTGATGCCCGCCTCGGCGTAGAGGCGCTGGCCCGCCTTCGTCCAGGCGATCTCCTGCTCCGGCGTCATGGCCGGCGCCTGCGCGAGCACCGGGAGGAACGCCGTCTCCATGATGAGGCCCCACGGCTCCTCGGTGCCGGGCTTGCGCACGATCACGCCGCCCGCCGGCGTCGGCGTGGCGGCGCTGATGCCGTACTTCGCGAGCGCGCGGCTGTTGAGCACCGCGCCGTGCATCGACACGTGGTCCACGCGGACCGGGTGGTCGGGGAAGGCGGCGTCGAGGTCGTCGCGGTTGAGGAGCCGGCCGCCGGGCATCACCGTGTCGTCGTAGCCGTACCCGATGATCTCCTCGCCCTTCGGCACCTTGCGCTCGGCCGCGAACTTCTTCAGCTCCGCGACGAGGCTCTCGACGTCCTTCCCCGGGCCCGCGGGCGGCGCGTAGAGCTTGCACTGGTTCGCGACGAGCAGCGAGTTGACGTAGTGGCTGTGCGAGTCGATGAAGCCCGGGAGCATCGTGCGGCCGCCGAGGTCGACGACGCGGGTCGCGGGGCCCTTCAGCTTCTCGGCCTCGGCGAGGCTCCCGACGAACAGGATCTTCCCGTCCTTCACCGCGAGCGCCTCGGCGGTCGGCGCGGCGTCCGCCATGGTGACGAGGTCGCCGCCGTGGAAGAGCGTGTCGGCGGGGCCGGTCGGCGCCGCCGCGCCGGTCGCCGGCCGGAGGGCCAGGGAGGCGGAGAGCGCGAGCAGGAGCAGCGCGGGGGTGCGTCGCATCGGGGCGAGTTCCTCGGCGAAGGGGCCAACGCGGGCATCACCCGGGAGGCGCGGATGGTAACGGCCGGAAACCGCGATTCGGCGGCCGCCGTGGCCGGACGCGGTCGGATTCGGGGACCGCGAGGCCCGTGGGCCGCGGGGGGCGGGTTCGCCGAGAGGGCCGCGGGCCGGGCCTCGCGGTCCCTCGTCGCCTTCCGCCGGGGACCCGGCCCCAGGGAACGCTCGCCCGGGGGGTGGCCGGGTACGATCCCGCGCCGTCGCCGCCACGGCGCACGGCCCCCGAGGGTCCGGTCCAGGTGCACCGCGTCGAGCCGCCGCCGACCGCCGAGAGGATCGAGTCGCGCCGGCTCCTCCTCGACGCGCTCGCCGCGCTCGCGCCGATCGCGCCCGCGGTCGTGCTCGGGGGCGGGCAGGCCGTCGACCTGCAGGTGCCGGCGTCCACCTTGCCGGTGCAGTTGTCCACCCGCGACGGCGACCTCACGCTCGACGTGCGCGCGTTGACCGGGCCGAGTCCGGTGGGCGCGATGCTCGCGGCGGCGGGGCTGCGGATCACCGGCGGGCACGGCCACTGGGCGCGCGCCGCGAGCCGCCTGCGCCTGTTCCTCGCGCGCCGCTGGCCCGTGCGCGTGGACGTGATGGTGCCCGGCGGGGACTGGCCGGTCGCCGTGGCGGGGCCGGACCCGCGCGCGAGCGGCGACGCGTCGGACATGCCGCCGATGGTCGTGACGCTGCTCGACGACGCCCCGCGCGTGGTGGGCGCCCTCGACCCGGCGGACCCGCGCCGGCCGACCGTGCGCGTCGCGGGCCTCGCGTCGCTCCTGCTGACGAAGCTGCACAAGTTCGAGACGCGGCGGCTGCGCGCGGAGGCGCGCGGCGCGCGCGCGGCGCCCATCCACGACAAGGACGTGCTGGACGTCGTGCGGATCGTCCTCGCCGCGCCGCCGACGCTCGCGACCGACCTCGCGCGCCTCCGCGACGACCCCCGCGGGGCCGCGGTCGCACGGACGTCGTTGTCGGTGTTGCGCACGTGTTTCGGCGCGCTCGACGCGCTCGGCGGCCGTCAGGCCCACGCCGTGCTCGCGGCGGCGGGCGTCCCGCGCCTCGCCGAGGACGCGT
>JAEUHO010000602.1 GCA_016795345.1 Planctomycetia bacterium
GCCCGCGGCGCCGTGGCGGCGCTCGTCGCGAAGGAATGGGGCGTCGAGCCCGACACCCTGACCTTTTCCGACGGCCAGGTGCGCGGGCCGGGCGGGAAGGCGACGACGTTCGAGAAGGCGTGCTCGTTGCTGCCGGCCGAGGGCGCCACGGTCACGGGCCGGCGGCGCGGCAACTACGCCGGGTTCCAGGGGTCCGTCGGCGGCGTGCAGTTCGCGCGCGTGGCCGTGGACGTCGAGACCGGGGTGGTGAAGGTCGAGAAGGTCGTGGCCGTCCACGACGCCGGCCGCATCGTGGACCCGTTGACGGCGCGCAGCCAGGTGAACGGCGGCGTCATCCAGGGGATCTCGTACGCCCTGTACGAGGAGAAGCACCTCGACCGCACCAGCGGCGACATGGTGAACCCCATGCTCGACACGTACCGCATCCTGGGGATGGCCGACTGCCCCGAGATCGACGTCGTGTTCATGGACGTGGCGAACGGGATGAACAACGCGGGGATCATGGGGCTCGGCGAGCCCGCCACCGTGCCCACCGCCGCGGCCGTGGCCAACGCGGTGTTCAACGCGACCGGGGTCCGCCTGCGCGAGCTGCCGATGACGCCGAGCCGCGTGCTCGCCGCGCTCGCGGCCGCGCGGCAGGGAGGTGCGAAGTGAAGGCCTTCCGCTACGACCGCGCCACGTCGGTGGAGGGGGCCGTGAAGGCCCTCGCCGACGGGGCCGCCGTCCTCAAGGCGAACGGGATCGACGTCCTCGACCGGCTGAAGGAGCGCGTGGCCGAGCCGGACCGCGTCGTGACGCTGGTGGACGTGCCCGGGCTCGACCGCATCGAGCTCGACGGGGGCGTGCTCCGCCTCGGCGCCATGACGACCCTGGCCGCGCTGGCCGCGTCGCCCCTCGTGGCCCGGGCGAGCCCGGCGCTCGCCGAGGCCGCCGGGGGGGCCGCGAGCCCCGCGCTGCGCAACCGCGCGACGCTCGGGGGCAACCTCGGGCAGCACACGCGGTGCGGGTACTACCGGCTGAAGTCGTTCCCCTGCTTCAAGCGCGGCGACGCCATCTGCCCGGTCCGCATCGAGGGCGGCGTGCAGGAGAACGCCGGCGTGTTCGACAACGCGCCGTGCGCCTGCGCCCACCCCTCCAGCGTGGCCCCGGTGCTCGGGGCGGCCGGGGCCGTCGTGCGCGTGCGCGGCAAGGCCGGCGAGCGCGTGGTGCCGTTCGCGTCGATCTACGGCCCCGTGAAGCAGGGCCAGGTCACCGACCTCGCCCTCGCGAACGACGACGTGATCGTCGGCGTGGACGTGCCGGCGCTCCGACCGGGGGTGGACCGCGAAGGCACCTACGAGGTCCGGCACAAGGCCGCCTTCGACTGGGCCCTCGTCACCTGCGCCGTCCGTTGCGCCGTCGAGGGCGGCGTGATCCGCGCGGCCTCGGTGTGGATGGGGTCGGTGGCCCCGTCCCCGTGGCGCAGCGAGCGCGCGGAGCAGGCGTTGATCGGCCAGGGCCTCACCGCGGCGACCGCCGCGGCCGCGGCCGAGGCCGCGGTGGTGGGGGCGCAACCGCTCCCGGGGACCGCGTACAAGCTCGACCTCGTCCGTGCGTCGGTGCGACGGGCCCTCGCCGCCGCCTGGGAGAGGAGGTAGCCGTGGACTACGCCCAGCGCGTGCGCGACGAGCTGCAGGTCCGGTGCGTGTGGCTGCGGACCAAGAAGTCGTACTTCCCGCTGCCGCAGGCGGGGGACGAAGCGAACCCCGTGCCCACCGCGTGCTGGTGGTGCCTCAAGACGAACGAAGCCCTCGGACCCGACGGGTCGTCGTCGGGGCCCGGCGCGTGCGACACCCCGGGTCGCGCGTGTCACGTCGGGCCGGTCCACCTCTGATCGGCGCGTTCGACGCGCGTCGTCGGACGTCGTGAGGCACGCTTCACGACGTCCGACGCGAGGTCCGGCACCGCTTCATCGACGTCCGATCGTGCCTCGTCGGCGTGCTCGACGTCAGGTGGACGTGAAGACAGCACAGGACTTTGTCGTCCCGACCGTGTTCAATGCGGGCGACGCTCGAGGGCCACGTGCGCCGCACGTGTCCATGCGAGCGTCGGCGTGGCGCGTCGTGCGCTGCGTCGCGCGACGTTCGATTCCTCGGCGTCCTTCCTCCTCCCATCCCGGCGAGATCCGCTTGAACGACTCCCGTCATCGTCCGAGCGCGTCGCAGGCGACCCCGATCGAGGTCGTGCGGTCCGCAGGACAGCTCCGTGTGGTGGCGTTGCACGCATTCCGCAAGGGTGAGCGCATCTTCGAGATCGACGGCGTGCTCACGCCGACGCCCTCGCGGTACTCGGTGCAGATCGACACCGAGGTGCACGTCGAAGTCCCCGAGCACGCCGAGGTGGACGCCGAGCAGATGCTCGTCCGCTACCCGTGGCGCTGCCTCAACCATGCGTGCGACCCCAACGCCCGCATCGTCGGGCGCGAGCTCCGAGCGCTGCGGCCGATCCGCGCCGCCGAGGAGATCACGTTCGACTACGAGACCACCGAGTGGGACATGGCGAGCCCGTTCCCCTGCGGCTGCACACGGTGCGGCGGCCGGACGATCCGCGGGTTCCGTCACCTGTCGCGCGAGGAGCGCGAGCGCCGTCGCCCGTGGCTGGCGCCCCACCTGCTCGCCCGGATCGACGCCCCCGTCGGATAGGCCTCGATGACGGACCCGCTCCGCACCCGGTCCACGCGCGACGGCGCTCCGCCCGCCGCCGAACCGGGGGTGCTGCACGGGTTCTTCGCCGCCAGCGTCGCCGCGCACCCGCATCGCGTCGCCGTCGAGGTCCCCGAGGGCCCCGGCCGGCCGCGGCGGTCGCTCACGTACGCCGAGCTCGACCGTCGGTCGGACGCCCTCGCGCGGCGGCTCGCGCCCTGGGTCGGGCCCGACGCCGTGGTGGCCGTCGAGCTGCCGCGGGACACCCCGGACCTCTACGTCGCGACCCTCGCGATCCTGAAGGCGGGCGCGGCCTTCACCGCCGTCGAGCGTTCGTTCCCCGACGACCACGCGAGGTTCCTCGTGTCGGACGCGCGCGCGGTGGCGTTCCTCACCGACGCCGCGGGTCGCGACCGGGCCTTGCGTCTCGGACTCCCGGGGGATCGCATCCTCGAGGTCGGGTCGGTCGAGGCCGCCCCGACACCGTCCGGGGGGGCGCCGACCCCCGCGTGGCTGACGCCGTCGTCGCTCGCCTACGTCGTCTACACGTCGGGCACCACCGGTCGCCCCAAGGGCGTGATGATCGAGCACCGGGGGATCGCGAACCTCGTCGGGTCCGACGTCGGCTACTTCGGCCTCGGGCCCGACGACCGCGTGGCCCAGGGGTCGTCGTACGCGTACGACTCGGCCGTCGAGGAGACGTGGTTGGCCCTCGCGGTCGGCGCGGCGGTCGTCGTGCTCGACGACGAGACCGTCCGGTCCGGGCCGGACCTGGCGGCGTGGCTCGCGAAGGAGCGGGTGTCCGTCTTCTGCCCGCCGCCGACGCTGCTGCGCGCCATGGGGTGTCGCGACCCGCAGCGCGCGCTCCCCGCCTTGAAGCTGCTGTACGTCGGCGGCGAGCCGCTGCCCGACGACCTCGCGGCGGTCTGGGGGCGCGGGCGCCGGCTCGAGAACGGGTACGGCCCGACGGAGTGCACGGTCACGGTCGTGCGCGCGCCGATCCCGCCCGAGGGGCCGGTGGTGATCGGCTTCCCGGTCCGGGGCCACGAGGCGCTCGTGCTCGACGAGACGCAAGGCCCGGTGGCCGACGGCGAGGCGGGCGAGCTGTGCATCGCGGGCGTCGGGCTCGCGCGGGGGTATCTGGGGCGGCCGGACCTGACGGCCGAGAAGTTCGTCGAGCATCCGGTGCATGGGCGGATCTACCGGACGGGGGACCGGGCCCGTCGGGAGCCCGGCGGCGCGCTCGTGCATCTCGGGCGCATCGACGCGCAGGTGAAGGTGCGCGGCCACCGCATCGAGCTCGGCGCGGTGGAGGCGCGGCTCGTCGAGCTGCCCGGGGTCCGCGCCGCGGCGGCGACCGTGCAGGACGACGACGGGCGCGCGTCGCTCGTCGCGTTCGTCGTCCCGTCGGACCCCGCGGCGCCGCCGGTGCCCGCCGACCTCCGCGCGGCGCTCGCGACGTTGTTGCCGGCGCCGATGGTCCCGTCGCGCATCGGGCTGCTCGACCGGCTGCCGACGAGCGTCGGCGGGAAGCTCGCGCGGGCCGCGCTGCCGCGGCTGGCGCCCGAGGCGTCGACGCGCGCGCTGGTGGCCCCGCGCGACGAGCTCGAGGCACGGGTGCTCGCCGCGTTCGAGCGCGTGCTCGGCGCGAAGGGCCGCGTGTCGGTGGAGGACGACTTCTTCCTCGACCTCGCGGGCGACTCGTTGCGCGCGGCCGAGGTCGTGACGTCGCTGCGCGACGACCCCGCGACGGCCTCGCTCGGCGTGCGCGACCTCTATGTCGCCCGGTCGGCGGCCGCGCTGGCGGCGCGGGCCAAGGCCGCGCGGCCGGCGGGGCCCCGCCCGGCGGCGACGCCGGGGCCGGGCGCGGTGGGCGGCGAGCGGGCGGCGGAGACGCCGCGGCCGCTGCGCGCGACGGTCGTGCAGGTCGCGTCGCTGCTCGCCGAGCTCGCGGTGCGCTCGGCGGTGCTCGGCGCGCTCGTCTTCCTCGGCCTGCCGGCGATGCTGCGGGCGTTCGGCCTCGCGGGCACGTTGCTCCTCCTGCCGCTCGCGACGTCGGCGCTGACCCTCCTGTGGCTGCCCTGCGCGGTGCTGCTCACGGTGGTGGCGAAGCGGACGCTCATCGGCGCGTACCGGCCCGCGCGCGAGCCGGTCTGGGGCTCGTTCCACGTCCGGCACTGGCTGGTGACGCAGGCCGCGCGGCGGATCCCGTGGGCGCTGCTCGACGAGACCGTGTTCGCGGGCGCGGTGCTGCGGGCGCTCGGCGCGAGGATCGGCCGGCGCGTGCACCTGCACCAGGGCGTCGACGTGCACCGCGGCGGGTGGGACCTCCTCGAGATCGGGGACGACGCGGCCCTCGGGCAGGAGGCCGCGGTGCGGCTCGTCGGGTTCGACGACGGGCACGTCGTGGTCGGGCCGGTGCGCATCGGGCGCGGGGCGGTGCTCGAGACGCGCGCGGGCGTGGACGCCGGCGCGACGGTCGAGGACGGCGCGTGCCTCACCGCGTTGTCGTGGTTGCCCGCGGGCGAGACGGTGCCGGCGGGCGAACGCTGGCACGGGGTCCCGGCGCGACGCGACGGACAGCCGTCGACGCCGCCCCCGACGACGTACGGGCGGGCGCTGCCGCCGGTCCTGCACGGGCTGCTCCTCGTGTTCGCGCGCGTGTGCCTGCGGGCGGTGGTGCCGCTGCCGGTCGTCGCCGTGACGGCGGGCGCGGCGGCGCTCGCGGGCGTCGGGGCCGCCGAGGTGATCGCGTGGCTGGCGGCGCCGACGTGGTCGACGTCGGGGTTCCTGGCCCTGTCGGGCCTGGTGGTGCTCGGGGTGCCGCTGGGCCTGCTGTCGGAGGCCTGGGTCCTGCGCGCCATGGGGCGCGTGCGCGAGGGCGTGGTGGACCGGTACAGCCTGGCCTACCTGCGCGCGCTGCTGAAGAGCGACGGCGTCCGCGTGGGGGGCACGTGGCTGGCGGGGACGTTGTTCTGGCCGACGTGGCTGCGGGCCGCGGGCATGCGGATCGGCCGCAACGCGGAGATCAGCACGATCATCGACGTCGTGCCCGAATTGGTGACGATCGGCGACGACTGTTTCCTGGCCGACGGCATCTACCTCGGCGGGCCGTTGGTCGTGCAGGGGCGCGTCATCCTGGCCGCGACGTCGCTCGGCGACCGTTCGTTCGTGGGCAACCACGCGGTGGTGCCGGCCGACGAGCGGCTGCCCGGCGGCGTGCTGGTGGGGGTGTGCACCGTCGCGCGCGGTGCCGAGCTCGAGGAGAGCGGGGCGACGTTCGGCCATCCGGCGTTCGAGCTGCCGCGCCGCGCCGAGGTGGTGTACGACCGCCGGCTGACGCACGATCCGGGGTTCCTGCGGTGGTCGTCGCGCTTCTTCTTCGAGGCCGCGCGGTTCGCGGTGCCGATGGCGGCGCTGGCGCTCGGGTGGGGCTGGTTCGCGCTGCTGGCGCATCCGGCGTGGCCGGCGGCGTTCCCGCTGGGGTGGGCGCTCGCGACGTTGACGGTGGCGGCGGCGACGTGCGCGGGGGTGGTGGTGGCGAAGTGGGCGTTGATCGGCCGGTCGCGTCCCGGGCAGCGCCCGTTGTGGTCGTGTTGGTGCAGCCGGTGGGACTTCGTCTACGTGTTGTGGGAGTTCCTCGCGCGGCCGTTGCTGGAGCACCTCGAGGGGACGTTGCTCCTGCCCTGGTACCTCCGTGCGATGGGGGTGAGGGTGGGGCGGGGCGTGGTGCTCGGCGCGGGGTTCGCACAGGTGGTGGACCCCGACATGATGGTGCTCGAGGACGGGGTGACGGTGGAGGGGTACTTCCAGGCGCACAGCTTCGAGGACCGCGTCTTCAAGATGGACCGTGTCTTCGTGCGTCGCGGCGCGACGGTGGCGGCGGGGTCGGTGTTGTTCTACGGCGCGGACATCGGCGAGGGGGCGCGCGTGGCGCCGCACGGCGTGGTGATGAAGAACGAGCGGTTGTTGCCGTTCGGGCATTACGTCGGGTGTCCGGTGGTGCCGGTGGACCTGCCTTCGGCGACGCCCGAGGTCGCGGCGTCCTGACGCGTCCCTCGCGCGGGCCCGGGGCCGCGCTCCGCCGTCGTCGACGTCCGATCCTCCGTCGAGGTGCGGTCGCGGCCGGGCGGGCACAAGGCCCGCGCCCTACGGGGCGTCGAGCGGTCCGACGTCTTCCGCGACCCCCCGATGAACGCAGGGAGATGCCCTTCGTCCCTCCACGCCGCGCAGCGGTCCTGACGGCGCGATGCGAGGTCCGGCCGGGAGCTCGCGCGCGCACGCCATCGCGGGTGCGCGATCCTCCGTCGAGGTGCGGTCGCGGCCGGGCGGGCACAAGGCCCGCGCCCTACGGGGCGTCGAGCGGTCCGACGTCTTCCGTGGGGCCCCCGCGTCTCGGGGGCGGCGTGCCCGATCGCGCGGACGCGCGGCGCGACCTGATGCAACCCGCGTGATGGAACGCCGAACCGCGTCACGCCGTCCGGCCTGCGAGTGCGGCTTGGCCACATGCCCCGTCATTGGTGCTGGGGTGCCCTTGGGTGCCGGACCGCTGGGTCGATGACGCGATCGCTGGGAGATCCCGCTTCCGCCGGCGTGGGGTGTCGGCCCTCCCGCCGCGCCCAGCCGAGCAGGGGATCGTGGGGCGTCGATCTCGTTCCCCTCAAACAGATCACGCCGCCCGGATCGGGCGGCGTGACCATGCGAGGCTGGAACAGCGCGGCGAGGGGGCGCGCGCGGCGAGCGTGATCAGACGCCGAACCGCGCCAACCGTCCCGGGCGGCGGTTGCGGCTCGGCCACATGCCCCGTCGGTGGTACCGGGGTGCCCTTGGATGCCGGACCGCTGGGTCGATGCCGCGACGTCCGGGAGATCCCGTTTCCGCCGACGTGGCGTATCGGCCCTCCCGCCGCGCCCAGCCGAGCAGGGGGTCGTGGGGCGTAGATCTCGTTCCCCTCCAACAGATCACGCCGCCCGGATCGGGCGGCGTGACCATGCGAGGCTGGAACAGCGCGGCGAGCGTGATCAGACGCCGAACCGCGCCAACCGTCCCGGACGGCGGGGGGAGTGACGCTGCTCGGGACGTCGATGGTGCTGCGGTGCCCTTGGATGCCGGACCGCTTGGTCGATGACGCGGTCGCCGGGAGATCCCGTTTCCGCCGACGGGGCGTCTCGGCCCTCCCGCCGCGCCCAGCCGAGCAGGGGATCGTGGGGCGTAGATCTCGCGCCCCTCCAACAGATCACGCCGCCCGGATCGGGCGGCGTGACCATGCGAGGCTGGAACAGCGCGGCGAGCGGCCGCGCGCGGCGAGCGTGATCAGACGCCGAACCGCGCCATGTGCTTGTACGGCGGACGCACCCGACCAGCGGGATCGTCCGCCGACGATCACATGTAGTTGATGAACCAGCGGTTCGGCGTCACTTCGCTCTCCTGATCCCGACGCCACGGCGGCACCACGCCCTCGAAGATCGCGGCGACCCACGGCACCTCGACCGGCGCGAGCTTGCGGCCCGGGGTCAGGTGCATCTCGCGGTCGCGGATGTCGGCGAGCAGGTGGCCGAGGATGTCGAGATGGAAGCCGTGGTCGTGCGCGAGCACGTCCAGGAACTTCCGGAGGTAGCGGTCCTCGACGTGCTCCGCCGCGCGGCGGTGGAACACGATCGCCCGCTCCGCCGCCCGGAACGCCTCGTCGAACGAGTCGTACAGGGAGTGGGGCGTGAGGATCGCCGGGCCCTCGGCGGCACGGGGACGGCGACGGCGCCCGCCCTGGCGGGCGGCCGACCGGCCGGCCTCGTGGTCGCGGAGGTGGCGCGAGAGGATGCGCGCGTGGTCACGGACCTCCGCGGCGTACTCCTCGAAGAGCCGACGGATCGGGCCGTACGTGAACGCGCGGCCGACGCGGAGGTACCGGGCCTCGACCACCTGCTCGATCTGGATCGACATCTGGAGCAGGCGGATCGTGCGGTCCGGCCCGTTGCCCGGGTCGGGGAGCTCGCGCGGGTCCTTCATGACCTGGTCGAGGATCTCCTTCTCGGTCACGGCCGGCGGGAGGAGGGTGCTGGAATCCGACATCGGCTGCTCCTGTCTTCTGGGGCCCCCGCTCGGCGGCAGGTCTCGCGGTCGGGCCGGGCAGCCGGCGTCGGGCGAGATCGGCGGTCGAGATGGGGCCGCGGGTCGAAACGTGCTGGGGGTCGTTCGTGGGAGGGGAGGACGGCGCCGGTCGGGCACGTCGCCGGAGCGACGCGGGCGAGCGGTCGGGTCGGGCCCCGCGGACGGCCAGGAACCCGAGGGTTCCGGCTCACCTCCAAGAGGGCACGCGAAGGATTTTCGCGACCGACCTGTAGATGTCCGGGTGATCGTACGGATTCGGGGGGGGCTCCGCAAGCGGGAAGTTCTCGCGATTTCGGTTTTTTCTTCGCGCACCTGAAATGCGGGCGTAATGCGCGCCATATGCTTGCGGAATACACGCGGTGGTTCCGCGGCGCGTTCCCGACCGGAGGGCGGCCCGACCGACATAACGGTAGACTCCGCCGTGTGTTCCGCGCGCTGACGGATCTCCTTGCCTGCCCCCGGTGCCGGGCCCCCCTGCGGCTCGACGCGCCGGCCCTTCCGCCCGGAGCGGCCCGGGCCGAGGACCCGGGGCGGATCGAGACGGGAATGCTCCTTTGCGCCGGGGGGCACGCGTTCCCCGTCGTCGGCTCGGTCCCGCGCCTCCTCGCCTCGGCCGTCGCCCCCGTGGCCCCCGACGTCCGCGCGGCCTTCGAGCGGCAATGGCGTCACTTCGGGCGCCTGCGCCGCATCTTCGGCAAGGACCGCGCGGCGATGCGGCGCAATCTCGTGAACGAACGCATGGGCGCGCGCATCCGCGAGCCGTGGTACCGCGGTCGCACCGTGCTCGACGCGGGCTGCGGGCACGGACGTTACCTCCGCGCGTTCGCCGACCTCGGCGCGCGCGTCGTCGGCGTCGACCTCGGCGAGGGGCCCGCGTACGCCGGCGTGCCCACGGACGACTCGCGCCTGCAATGGGTGCAGGGCGACGTGCTGGCGCTGCCGATCCGCGACGCGTCCGTCGACCTCGCGTTCTGCGACGGCGTGCTGCACCACACGCCCGACCCGCGCCGCGGTTTCGAGGAGCTCGCGCGCGTGGTGAAGCCCGGCGGCGCGGTCTACGTGTGGCTGTACCCGAAGGAGGGGTGGCTGCGCGAGGCGGTGTTCGGCGCCGCGCGCGCGGTGACCACCCGTCTGCCCGGCGCGGCGCTCCGCGTCCTCTGCTTCGCGCTCGCGCCCCTCACCGCGTTCGTCCGCTCGTACAGCCGCACGCGGTTCCCCCGCGCGACGTGGGCCGAGTGCGCGCAGGTCGTCCACGACTGGCTGGCGCCGCGGTTGCAGAGCCACCACACCGACGCGGAGGTCGCGGGCTGGGCCACCGCCGCGGGCCTCGTGGACCTCGAGGTCCTGCCGGTGCCGGTGGGCCTCGTCGCCTGGAAGCCGCCCGTTTCACCGGCGTGACCGACCCGCGGCCCGGGTCGCTACACTCCGCCCTCCCCCTCGGCCCGCCTTCGGAGCGTCCCCCCTCGTGCACGTCCTCGTCACCGGAGCCGCCGGCTTCATCGGGTCCCACGTGGCCGAACGGCTGCTCGCGAGCGGGCATCGCGTCACCGTCGTGGACGACTTCGACCCGTACTACGCCCGCGCGATCAAGGAGCGCAACCTCGCCGGCATCCGCGCGCACCCCGCCGCGCGCGTCGTCGAGGCCGACCTCGCGAAGGCCGACCTCGCGCCCGTCGTCGCGGGCATCGACGCGGTCGTGCACCTCGCCGCCCAGGCCGGCGTCCGCGGCTCGTGGGGCGGCACGTTCGCCACTTACCTCGACGCCAACGTCCTCGCGACGCAGCGGCTCCTCGAGGCCACGCGCGGGCTGCCGCTCGCCGCGTGGGTCTACGGCTCGAGCGCCAGCGTCTACGGCGACGGCGTCCATGCCGCGGTGGACGAGACGGCGCTGCCCGCGCCGCACAGCCCGTACGGCGTGACGAAGCTCGCCGGCGAGCACCTCGCGTCGCTCTACCACAAGAACCACGGCACGCCGACCGTCGTCCTGCGCTACTTCTCCGTCTACGGCCCGCGCGAGCGCCCCGACAAGGCGATCCAGCTCTTCCTCTCGGCGGCCAAGCGCGGCCGCGGCATCCAGGTGCTCGGCGACGGCAGCCAGCAGCGCGACTTCACCTTCGTCGGCGACGTCGTCGACGCGACGGTCGCCGCGATCGAGCGCCGGCCCGTCGGCGCCGTCATGAACATCGCGCGCGGCCGCACCGTCGCGCTCGCCGAGGTCATCGACACCGTCCGTCGCGTGACGGGCGCGCCGCTCCCGGCGACGCACGCGCCGGTCGTCGCGGGCGACGTCCGCACCACGTCCGGCGACATCACCGCGGCGCGCCGGATCATCGGCTGGTCGCCGAAGGTGGACCTCGTCGAGGGCATCGCGCGGCAGTGGGACGCGGTGCGGGCCGACCCGGGCATCTGACCCTCCGCCGACGCGCGGTCCGCGGTCGTGCGCCCCGGGACCGCGAGGCCCGGTGGCCGTCGCGGCCCCGCGCTCGCCGCCGCGCGTGGGCCGGCCGACGGCGGTCGGCGGCCGTTTCGCCGGCGACCCGTCGTCGCCGCCGCCTGCGTCGAAGCCCCACGGGGCTGCTCGGGGCCAGCGGGCCTTGCGTCCCCGCGCACCCGACCGGGCCCGAGCGCAGCCGACCGCAGCCGACCGGAGCCGACCGGCAGAGGGGGGGCGCGCGCGGTGCCGCGCCCCGTCCGCCGTGGTACCACCCTCCGGGCTCGACGGTGCCGAGGTCTCCCCGATGCGCAAGCGTTCCCTTCGTCGTGCCCTCGGTTGCCTCGCCCTCGCGTGCGTGCCGGCGTCCGGCATCGCGTGCGGCGGCGGCGGGGGCGGCGGAGGCGGCGGCCCGCCGCCGGTGACGAACGGCGCCGTCGAGGGCACGATCGTCCTGCCGGGCCTCCCGTGGGGCATGGTCGCGGAGCAGGAGCCGAACGGCACGCCCGCCCGCGCGCAGGTGCTGCCGCCCCTCGAGCCCGACGGCGAGCTCGTCGTGGCGGGCGAGGGCAGCGCCGACGGCTCGCGGCAGGGCGTCGTGGACGCCACGGACGCGTTCCGGGCGTGGTCGCCGACCGACGTGGACGTCGTGGTGACGCTGCTCGCCTCCACCGGCGGCGCCGCGCTCGGCGCGTTCGACCTCGCGGTGCTCGACGCCGCGACGGGGACGCCGATGGCGGCGTCGGTGACCGCCGCCAACCCGGAGGTCGTCGTCGTGTCGGTGGCGGCCGACACGCCCGTGGACGTCGTCGTCACGTGCGCCGCGGGCTCGGGCGCGTACACGCTGACGCTCGCGTCGTCGTCGGCGCTGCCGGCGCGCGTCGCGACGCTCGCCGCGACCA
>JAEUHO010000006.1 GCA_016795345.1 Planctomycetia bacterium
GCGGAGGCTCCTCGGCGTGGTGCAGGAACACGCTGTCGTCGCCTCCGCGCCGCGCCCGGGTCGCATCCATCGGCCCCCACCGGCCGATGGGCATCGTTCAGCCCCTGTCGCGGCTCATCCCTCGTGAATGGACCGGGCTAGAGCACGTCGAGTCGCGCCCCGACGCCGGGCCGCCCCGCGACGAGGGCGCGCAGTGCTTCAGCGGCGGCATCGACTCCTTCCACACGCTCTTCCACGGCGTCCACCGCCGCGACGTCCTCCTCGCGCTTCACGGCTTCGACATCGCGCTCGACGACGACGCGCGGATGGACGCCTTCGCGCGCTCGCTCCGCGCCGTCGCGGCCGCCACCGTCCGCCGCGCGATCGTCCTCCGCACGTCGATCCGCCGCCACCCCGTCCTGCGCCGCCTCTCGTGGGACCGCGAGCACGGCTCGATCCTCGCGGCCGCCGGCCACGCCCTCTCGGCCACCGTCGGCTCGCTCGTGATCCCCGCGTCGTGGTCCACGGCCTGGCCCCACGGCTGGGGCTCGCACTGGGAGAGCGACCCCCTCTGGTCCGGCGACCGTCTCCGCGTGCTGCACGACGACCCGTCGCTCGAGCGCTGGGACAAGGTCCCGGGCCTCGTCGACCCGCTCTTCTTCGAGCACCTCCGCGTCTGCTGGGAGAACCGCGCCGCCGCGGCCAACTGCGGCCTCTGCGAGAAGTGCGTCCGCACGCGGGTCGTCTTCGCGCGCTTCGGCGTGCTCGACCGCGCGGCGCGTTGCTTCGCCACGACGGTGGACCTGCCGACGTCGCTCGACCGGCTCGTGCTGAACCGCAAGCAGCTCGAGGTCGTGTGGGAGGCCCACTACCTCGGCTGGTCGCTCCCGCCCGACGTCCAGGCCGCCGTCGAGCGGCTCGTCGCGCGCAGCCACCGCGCGCTCGACGCGGGACCCCTCGCGCGGCTCGGCCGGCGCCTGCGCAAGACCGCCCGGCACGTCCGGCGGCTCTGGGTCCGCCGCCCCAGGTGACGGTCGAGGGTCCGGGACCGCGAGGCCCGGCGGCCGGCGGGCCTCGCGGTCCCGTGCCGTCGACCGCACAGGGGGTCGCGCCGCCCCGCGCCGCCGACTATGGTCGTCGCCCGCGTGGACCTCGCGATCGTCCTCCCCTGCTTCTTCGTCGGCGCGCTCCTCTACACGAGCGTGGGCCACGGCGGCGCCACGATCTACCTCGCGATCCTCACGCTCGCCGGCGTCGCGACGGGCCCGCTCGTCACGACCGTGCTCGTGCTGAACATCCTCGCGGCCGGGATCGCGTTTGCGAACTTCGGCGGCGCGGGCCACCTGCGGCCGCGGCTCCTGCTCCCGTTCCTCGTCACGAGCGTCCCCGCCGCGTACCTCGGCGGCTCGGTGCGGCTCACGGGCCCCGTCGAGCAGGCCGTGCTCGGCGGCGCGCTGCTCCTCGGCGCGTTGCGCCTCCTCCTCTTCTCGCGGCCGCCGAACCTCGGGGTGCCGCGCGAGGGCGCGGTCTTCCTCGTCGGCGCCCCGCTGCTCGGCGCGACGCTCGGCTTCCTCGCGGGCGCCACGGGCATCGGCGGCGGCATCTTCCTCTCGCCGATCCTCCTGCTGCTCGGGTGGGCGACCGTGCGCGAGACCGGCGCCATCGCGAGCGCGTTCATCGTGCTGAACTCGCTCGCGGGCCTCGCGGCGCGCTGGTCGCGCTCGCCGGTGGACCTCGCGACGCTGGCCCCGCTCGCCGCCGTCGTCGTGGTGGGCGCGGCGGTCGGCTCGTTCGCGGGCGCGCGGAAGATCCCGCCGCGCGCGCTTCAGGTCCTCCTCGGCGTCGTGCTCCTCGTGGCCGCGGGGAAGGCGCTCCTCTGACGCGAGGCCCGCGCCGTCGCCGCGCGGTAGTGGGCGTAACACACGGGCAGGTACGCGCCGTCGCCGCCGAGGCGCACGCGGGGCCCGCGCGTCGTGGGGCGCCCGTCCGCGAGGCGGAGGTTGAAGACGGCCTTGCGCGTGCAGGCCGCGCACGTCGTCTTGACCTCCTCGATCGTGTCGGCCACCTCGAGGAGGCGGCGGCTGCCCGGGAACAGCCGGCCGCGGAAGTCGGTGCGCAGCCCGTAGCAGATCACGGGCACGCCGGGCACCCGGGTGCGCTCGCGCAGCCGGTCGACGACGGCCTCGGAGAGGAACTGCGCCTCGTCCACGAGGAGCGCGTCCACGCCGCGCAGGCGGGCGGGGGGCAGCGTCGCGTCGGGGCCGAGCACGAGGTCGGCCTCGCGGGAGAGCCCCGCCCGTGACGCGACCGTGCGGGCGCCGTCGCGGACGTCGAGCGCGGGCTTGGCGACCAGCACGCGTTTGCCCTGGCGCTCGTAGTTGTGGGCGACCGCGAGCAGGTTGAGCGTCTTCGCGCTCCCGACGGTCCCGTACCGGAAGTAGAGCTTCGCCATCCCGAGAGGCTAGCGGGCCTCGCGTGCCGACGCCACGGACCGGGCCTCGCGTGCCGCCGGCCGGGGTCGCGCCGCCGGAGCGCCGCGTCACGCGGGGTGGTCGTGGCGGTGGTGGGCGTCGGAGACGTGGGGGTGCGCGTGCACGAGGGGCGCGTGGTGGTGCGGGTGCGCGTGGGGCTCGCCGGGCGGGTCGTCGGGGCCGTGCGGGTGGCGGTGGTGCGCGTCGTGGACGTGGCGGTGGTCGTGCTCGAGCGCGGCGTGGGCGTGCTCGTGGTCGTGGGCCTCGCGGAGCAGCACGGCGACGCCGGCGGCGAGCAGGACCATGCCGACGGCGTCGAGGGGCCGCGGCGTCTCGCCGAGCAGCGGGACCGAGGCGAGCGCGCCGACGAAGGGCGCCGACGCGAAGAACACCGCGTGGCGGGCGGCGCCCAGCGCGCGCATCGCGAGGGTCGCGAGGACGAGCCCGACGCCGTACGCGAGCAGGCCGACGACGGCCGCGGCGGCCGCCGCGCCGGCGCCGGGGAGCGCGTGACCGAGCGCGATCGCGAGGCCGAGGTTGGTCGCGCCCGCGACGAGGCACTTCACGCGCGTGACGGCGACGGGGTCCTTCCCGGAGAGGCGCTGCGTGAGGTTGTTGTCCGCCGCCCAGAGCAGGCACGCGCCGGCGACGGCGAGCACGCCGAGCGGGTCGGTGGCGCCCCCCGTCGGGTCGAGGGTCAGGACCGCCGCGCCGGCGAGGACGAGCGCGAGG
>JAEUHO010000023.1 GCA_016795345.1 Planctomycetia bacterium
TCGCGTCCCACTCCCCACGGCAGCCTGAGCGAAGCGTAGGCCTCTCTCGCACGGATCGGGGCTTGGCCCTCGGTCCGGCCGCCCATCCCGCTGGGGGAAAATCACCAGCCCCCACTCCCGGCCCGGCGCGGGCCGACCCGCGCCGCTTCGGGCCTCGGGCCGGAGCGGTACGCTGCGTCCATGGGAGCGATCGACGTCCGCCTCGCCGAGGGACACGCGCAGGGACGGGCCGCGTGGCCCCCGGTCGAGTTCTCGATCACGCGGTACGCGGCCCGTGCGTTCGAGGTCACCGCGCGCCGCCCCGCCCTCGACGGGCACGCGCCGGGCTCGTCGGCGCACGCGGACGCGGTCGCCCGCGCGGCGCTCGCGGACCTCTATCTCTCCCTCGCGTGCGACGACCGCACCGAGCATGCGTGGCCGGTGCTCGTCGCGCGGTTCACCCGTCCGCTCCGCGCCGTGGCCTCCCGGATGCGGCGGGCCGACGCGGAAGAGGCCGCCCACGATCTCCTCGACGACCTCGCGACCCCCGGGCCGGACGGGAGCCGGACCCGCCTCGGCGGGTTCGACGGCCGCGGCAGCCTGCTCGGCTGGCTCACGGCGATCCTCGTGCGGCGGGTCTGGAAGTCGGGCCGACGCGGCGACACCCGCGCGACGGTGTCCCTCGACGCGGGCGAGGGCGAGCGGGGCCCGCAGGGCAGCGATCGCGCGGGCCACGGTTCGGACGGCGCCGATCCCGCCGAGCGCGTGGCCGATGCGGAGACCGCCGCGGTGCTCGACCGCGCGTTCGCGCGCGCGTGGGACGACCTGACCGCGCGCGAGCGGCTCGCGCTGCTCCTCAAGCACCGCGACGGCCGCACGCAGCGCGAGGTCGCCGCGACCCTCGGCGTGGGCGAGCCCCGCGTGAGCCGGCTGGTCGGAGCGGCCGTCGAGAAGCTGCGCCAGGGCGTGATCGCGGCCCTCCCGTCGGCCGGGGGCGACGGCCTGCGGGACCGCGCCCTCGCCCTGCTCGCGGCGCGGGTCGCGGCGCGCCTGGCAAGAACGCCGCTCGAGCGGCCTCCGTCGAAGGGACCCACCTCCGCATGACCCGACCGCCTCCCCCGGCCGCGCCCTCTCCGCTCGACGCCGACGCGCTCGCCGACGTCGTCGCGGCGTCCTTCGACCCGGCGGGCGGGCGGGTCGCGGGCCCCGGCGCGCCCTGCCCGGACGAGGGCACCCTCGTGGCGCTCGCGGAGGACCGGCTGCCGGCCGACGTGGCCGAGGAGGTCGCCGCCCACGTCGTCCGTTGCGGGCTCTGCCTCGAGGTCTGCGCCGCGGTCCGTGACGTCGCACGCGAGGCCCGCGCGCGTCCGGCCGCTCGTTCCGGCGACGTCGGGGCGGGCGACGCACCGCTCCGACGCCGCTGGGGATGGGCGCCGTTCGCGATCGCCGCGACCCTCCTCCTCGCGTTCGGGATGCGCTGGGTGCGGGGCCCCCACGGGGCGCCCGTCTCGTTGGCGTCGGCGTGGGCCGCCGTGACGGCGGACACGCCGGCCCTCGCGGCGCAGGGCCCGCTGGCCGATGCGGAGCTGCGCGCCGCGCCGTCGCCGCTCCGCGGCGGCCTCGTGCTCAAGGGGCCCGTCGGGACCGTCCTCTCGACGTCCGTCGAGCTCGACTGGGAGCCGGTGCCGGGCGCGACGGCCGCGACGGTCGTGGTGACCGACGCCGCGGGCGGCGACGTCCTCCGCCGCACGACGGACGCGCCCCCCGTCCGCGTCGCCGGCGCCGGGAGCGGCCTGCGCCGCGGCACGGCCTACGTGTGGACGCTGACCGTGCAGGGGCCCCGGGGCCGCGTCGAGGCCGCGCGCGCCTTCCGCGTGGCCGACGACGCGACGGTGGCGGCCTGGACCGCCCTCGTCGTCCGCGCGGCCCGCCTCGTCCCCGAGGACCACCGCGACGAGGTGCTGGCCCATGCGGCCCTGCGTCTCGGCCTCGTCGAGGAGGCGATCGTCCGCGCCGAGCGCGCCGTCGCGCGCGCGGACACGGCCGCCACGCGCGCCCTGCTGGCGTTCGCGCGGGCACGGCCGGCGCCCGGCGGACGATGACGCGTCGCGCCGTCGGTCGCGGTACAACGCGGCGGTGGCCGCCCTCCGTCGCCCGATCGCCGGCGCCCTGACGTTCGTCCTCGGGGCGCTCGCCGCGACGACGGGCGGCGCCGTCGCCCGCGCGGCGCCGGACCTCGCGCGCCCCGTCGACGAGAGCCCGAACGTCCGCGCGGCCGCCGACGCGTTCGTGACCGCCTGGCGCGCCGGCGATACCGCCGCGATCGCCGCCCTCGCCGCCCGGTCCGTCCCGGACCCGATGCTCGTCGCGCACTCGCTCCTCGAGCGGCACCGCGCCGTCGCGCTGGACCGCGCGCCTCCCACGGCCGAGACGACGCCGTGGCTGGAGGCCGCGCGCGCGTGGGCCGCCGCGGTCGGCGAGGCACCCGCGGCGGAGGGTGTGGCGGGTTACGTGGCGCGGTACGGCGCGTTCGGCCCCGAGGACCTGCGACGCGAGGCGCGCCTGACGGAGGCCGTCCGGCTGTCCTTGCGCGCGGAGACGGGCGAGGTCGGCCCGGACGAGGCCCTCGCCGCGTTGCGCGCGCGTGCGGACGACGTGGCCCGCGGGCACGCGACCGTGCGCGCCTGGTACGTCCGCTATCAGGAGGGGCGG
>JAEUHO010000029.1 GCA_016795345.1 Planctomycetia bacterium
ACGCGTCCATGGCGGCCGAGTACTTCGTGCCGAGCTTGAACACGTGGCCGACCTCGATGCCGCGCGCGGCCTTGAGGCGCGCGTCGGAGCGGGGCGAGAGGTCGCCCTCGCGCGCGCGGCGCAGGTCGACGAACGGCGGCGTCGGGAAGTCGCGGCCGTGGCAGACGTCGAGCGCGTGCACGTCGGGGCGGTTCACGCCGCAGAGGAAGCCCGTGAGCGGCTCGACGCTCGTGTCGGCGACGAAGCGCAGCTTCGGGTCGCGGACCTCGAGGGGGCCGGCGTAGCCCGGCTCGCAGCCGGTCACGCGGCGGACGCGCGCCTCGTCGGCGAGCTCGACGGCCTGCGCGCCGAGGTGGTTCTTGAGCTTCACCTCGTTGACGTCCTGGTCGCCGCGCATGAGGACGGCGACGTCCTCCTCGCGGTCGCGGTGGACGGCGCGGTAGAGGATCGTCTTGACCATGCGGGCGGCCGTGAGGTCGGGGAAGCGCCGGCAGAGGTCGTCGACGCTCTTGTCGCCGGGCGTGGGCTCGACGTGGAGCGGCACGGGGGGGCGCGCGGGCGGCGTCTCGACGCGCGTCTCGGCCTTCTCGACGTTGGCCGCGTAGCCCGTCGTGTCGTCGTAGACGATCAGGTCCTCGCCGGTGGCGGCGGTGACCATGAACTCCTCGGAGCCCGAGCCGCCGATGTCGCCCGAGTCGGCCTGCACGGCGAGGAACTCGAGGCCGCAGCGCGCGAAGATGCGGACGTAGGCCGCGCGCATGGCGCGGTAGCTCTTGTCGAGGCCCGCCTCGTCGGCGTCGAAGGAGTACGCGTCCTTCATGATGAACTCGCGGCCGCGCATGAGGCCGAAGCGCGGGCGGAACTCGTCGCGGAACTTCGTCTGCAGCTGGTAGACGGTCTGCGGCAGCTGCTTGTAGGAGCGCACGGCCGCCGCGACGTAGTCGGTGACCGCCTCCTCGGCCGTCGGGGCGAGGGCGAACTCGCCGCCCTTGCGGTCCTTCAGCGTGAACATGATGCCCGCGGCGAGGTAGGCCGGCAGGCGGCCGCTCTTGGCCCAGAGCTCCTGCGGCTGCACCTGGGGCAGCAGGCACTCCTGGGCGCCCGCGCGGTCCATCTCGTCGCGCACGATGGCCGCGATCTTCGTGAGCGTCCGCCACAGGAACGGGCCGTACGTGTAGATGCCGGCCGCGGCCTTGTGGATGAGGCCCGCCCGCATCATGAGCCGGTGGCTCGGGACCTCGGCGTCGGCGGGGGCGTCGCGGAGGGTGGCGAACATCATCGAGGAGAGGCGCATCGTCGGTCTCCGGGCGCGGGCGGCCGCGGCGGGGGGGAGCGGGTCGTTCGGCGGGCTCGGTCGGGGGGTCAGATCACCATCCGCTCGCGGTCGGCCCGCTCGCGGTTCTCGAGCAGCGGCGCGAGGGCGAAGCCGTCGAGGGGGAACGTCGGCGTCCGCCCCAGCGCGAGGTCGGCGACGGCGCGGCCGGCGGCGGGGGCGTGCATGATGCCGTGCCCCGAGAAGCCGCTCGCGTGGAAGAGGCCCGCGAGCCGCGGGTCGGCCGAGAGGATCGCCTTGTCGTCCGGCGTCACCTCGTAGTAGCCGCCGGTCACGTACTGCACCGCGCCGACGTCGCCGAGCCACGGCATCGCGTTCGAGAGCTCGGCGAGCACCTCGATGCCGTACTCGTCGATCCCCTTGCCGTAGCCGGGCGGCGCGTCGTCCTGGTGCGCCTCGAGCTCCGCGACGTCCTGCTTGGGCGGCGGGAAGCGGTCGCTGCCCGCGGGCCGCGCGGGCTTCTCGTCCCAGCCCATCATGAGCCCGTTGCCCTCGGGGCGCGCGTACGCGCCGAGGTTCCACACGACGAGCGGGAAGTGCGCGACCTTGCGGTCGTCGAACTGCGGCGTCAGGTAGAGGTAGCGCTTCACCGCCACCACGGGGATCGGGCACCCCGCGAGCGACGACACCGCGTTGCTCCACCAGCCCGCCGCGAGCACCACGGCCTTCGTGCGGACCGTGTGCTTGCCGTCCACGACGACGCCCGTGACCGCGCCGCGCTCCGTCGTGAAGCCCGTCGCCTTCGCGCCCACGTGCACGCTCGCGCCGCGCCGCTTCGCGCCCTCGACGAACCCCGCGGCGATCTCCGTCGGCCGCAGGAACCCGTCCGTCGGGCACCACGTCGCCCCGGCGATGCCCGCGGTGTGGAACGCGCCGCCGAGGCCCGGCAGGGCGTCCACGTCCGCCGGCGAGAGCGCCCGCGCGTCCGTCACGCCCTCCGACACCTGGTACTCGACGCGCTTGCGCGCCGCCGCCATGTCGTCGTCGCGCTCGTACAGGAAGAGGTACCCGTGCTGGAGGAACACGGCGGGCCCGCCGAACAGCCGCGGGAACTGCTCGTAGACCTCGCGCGAGAAGCGGCTCATCCGCACGTGCGCGTGCGACGAGAACTGCTGCCGGAACGCGGCCGCGCTGCGGCTCGTCGAGCCCGCCGCCACCGCGCGCGCCTCGAGCACCGCGACCGACAACCCCTGCTGCTCGGTCAGGTACCACGCGGCCGCGGCGCCGACGGCGCCCGCGCCGATGACGACGACGTCGGCCGACGGAGGGAGGGGGGCTGCCATGGGGCACCGAACGTACCGGGGGCGCCCCCGCCCACCAAGCCGGGGAGCGCCGGGCACGGGCGTTCATCGCCGTCGCCCTCGCCACCACGCGGCCGTGCGCCGTCGCGCGGTCCCGAGCGCCGCCGCCTCGACCCCGTCGTCGCCGTCGGCCGCGTCCACGGGCGGCCAGGCGAGGGTCGCGTCGCCGCGGGCGTCCCGCGCCGGTCCCGCGCGCGTCGTCCGCGCGGGCCTCGGGCGGTCCGGTCGCGGGACGGCGAGCCCCGCCGACGCGAGGCCCGCCGCGCGCCGCGCGGCGTCGGCCCGCCACGCCGCCACCTCGGCGCGTTCGGCCAGGTAGGCCGCGACCGCCGCGCGCGCCGGCCCCGCCGGGACGACGCCCGTCCGGAGGAGCAGCGCCGACGCGGCCTCGAGGTCGTCCACGGCGGCCGCCGCCCGCCCGACCGACAGGCGGACCTCCGCCGCCCACAGCCGCCGCCGCAGCGCGGCGAACGGCGCGACGGCGGGCCGGACGCGCCCGGCGCCCTCGGCGGCCTCGGCGCGCGCGAAGCCGTCGAGGGCG
>JAEUHO010000314.1 GCA_016795345.1 Planctomycetia bacterium
GCACGAGGAGCTGCGTCAGCGCGACGTACCGGTGGGTCTGGGCGTAGTAGACCGAGCGGTAGTCGAAGAGCGCGAGGGCCGCCGCCACGACGCCGGCGAGCCGCCCCCAGCGTCGCGTCGCGATCACGACGAGCAGCGCGACGAGCGCGAGCGACGCGAGGAGGCTCGGCAGGCGGAACGCGAGCGGGGCGTCGCCGAGGACGGCCACGAACGGGACCGCCACGGCCTCCGCGACCGGCGTCAGCTTCGCCTGGTAGGCGTCGATCGCGAAGTCGTTGAGGTCGCGGTACGAGAACCGGCCCTCGAGCATCGCGCGGGTCGCACGGACCGAGTACGACTCGTCGACGCCCTCGCCGACGTCCGTGATCCCCGGCCACCGCACGAGCAGCGCGACCGCGACGACCACGAGCAGGACCGCCCGCGGCACCGCCGGCCGGACCGCGCTCATCGGCGCAGGACCCCGTACTTCCAGATGCACCACAGGGCCCGCACGCCGTCCTTCCAGCCGATCTTCTTCCCCTCCTCGTACGTGCGGCCGCTGTACGAGCAGGGGACCTCGTAGATCCGCGCGCCGGTCCGGGCCAGCTTGGCCGTCACCTCGGGCTCGAACCCGAAGCGCTTCTCGACCAGCGGCAGGGCCTGCAGGAGCGGCCGTCGGACGGCCTTGTAGCAGGTCTCCATGTCCGTCAGGTTGAGGTTCGTCGCGAGGTTCGAGAGGAAGGTGAGCAGGCCGTTCCCGAGCCGGTGCCGGAAGTAGAGGACGCGGTGCGGGCCGGAGAGGAACCGGCTGCCGAACACGGCGTCGGCGCGCCCGTCGAGGATGGGCGCGAGGAGCGCCGGGAACTCGGCGGGGTCGTACTCGAGGTCGGCGTCCTGCACGATCACGACGTCGCCGCGGGCGGCCGCGAAGCCCGTGTGCAGCGCGGCGCCCTTGCCGCGGTTCTGCTCGTGGAGGATCACGCGCAGGTCGTCGCCGGTCTCCGCCGCGAGGAGCTCCCGCGTGCCGTCCGTCGAGCCGTCGTCGACGACGACGATCTCCTTGTCCACGGGCGACGCGCGGACGCGGCGGAGGATCTCGCGCACCGTGTCCTTCTCGTTGAACACGGGCACGACGACGGTCAGGGTGGGCGGGCGGGTCGGCGTCACCGAACGGGGCTCCGGGCACGACGCGGCGGCGCGCACCGGGGCCGCGCCGCCGCAGGGAGAGGGACGGGGCCGCGCGCCCCGCCCGGGATCGAGGGCTACTTCCGCTTCAGGGGCAGCGTCATGTCGTCGTCCTCGACGATGAGCTTGCCACCCTTCCACTTCAGCGGCGGCGCCTTCTCCTGGTCCTTCGCCTCGGCCGGCTTGCCGCCCTTCTCGGTGAGCGTCGTGACGACCTTCTCGCCGTCGAGCTTCCACGTGCCCTTGCCGGTCTCGGTGGACTCGCCCGGCATGGAGGCCGAGTAGGTGAACTCGCCGCCGTCCTTCAGCACGATCTCGACGGTCATCTTGCCGAACAGCTCGAGGGCGCCCTCGGCCATCTTGTCGAGGCTCGGCATCATCTTCTCCATCATCGCGCGCTGCTCGGCGGGCATCCCGTCGAGCTCCTTCTTGCTCTTCTCGAACTGCGCCTTGAGCTTCGGCATCATGGCGTCCTTCAGCGCACCGCCGTCGAGGACCCACGTCCCGGCCGGGCTGCCGCCGCCGCCGCCGCCGCCGCCCGAGCCACCGCCGCCCGAGCCGCCGCCCTTGTCCCCGCACCCGACGAGCGTCGCCGACACGGCGAGCCCCAGCACCAGCGAGATCAGCTTCCGCATCGCTTGCTCCGCCCGGGCGCGCACCGCGACCCCGATGGTCGCGACGGCCGGGATGTCGGAGCCAGCCTACGGGCCCCCCCGCGCACCACCAAGCGCCAGCCCCCCGGCCCCCCCGCGGCGCGACTCACCGGAACCGTTGCACGCGCGGCGTCAGCGGGGCGAGGGTCGTTTCACCGCGTCCACGCGGAAGGTCCCGGCGCGGCCCGCGTCCACCTCGAGGACCCGCACGCGGTGGAAGATGCCGCGCCCGCCGATGCGAAGATCCGGCCGGTCGCCGGTGAAGACCGTGCCGTCGCGCGGCACGTCCGTCACCAGCAGCACCTGCCCGTCCTTCGGGAACGGCCCGTCCACGGGCAACGTCGGCGCCCGCGGGAAGCGGCCGCGCGGCTCGACCGCGCGCCCCCCGACGAACGTCCCGGTGACGCGCCGCGGGGCGCGTTCGCCGAGGAACACCTCGACCCCCTCGTTGGTGCGCGGCAGGAGGTCGAAGCCGATCCAGTCCGTCGGGCCCGCGGTCGCGACCGCCGCGTCGAACGCCTCGACGAGCGCGTGCAGGCGGCCGGCGGCCAGCGGGCCCGCGGGCAGGGCGCGCTGCAGCCCGCCGGAGACGGCGTGGAGCGCCAGCGGGACCGTCAGCACCCAGACCGCCCCGACCACGAACCGCCGGAGCGGCGGCTTCTCGGTCGTGACCGCCATGGCGGCGGCGACGAACACGAACGGCCACGCGGCGAGCCCGAACCGCAGCGACCCCGACGAGAACCGCAGCGCGCCGCCGCCGCTGCCCGTCGGGCCCGCGAACAGCAGCACCAGCAGCAGGTGCGCCGCGGCCGCGAGCAGCACGGTCCGCACGAGCGACCGGGCCTCGCGTCCCCGCCACAACGTCCGCAGCCCCTTCGTCGCGTACGGCAGCAGCAGGACGAGGCTGCCCACGGGGACGATCAGCC
This sequence comes from Planctomycetia bacterium, assembly GCA_016795345.1. Classification (GTDB taxonomy): domain Bacteria; phylum Planctomycetota; class PLA2; order PLA2; family JAEUHO01; genus JAEUHO01. Next base: position 2,744 of record JAEUHO010000314.1, read on the forward strand.
CCAGGAAGACGAGCAGGTTCCTCGGGAGCCGGCCGAGGTCGAGGCCGTGGTGCGCGTACCCGCCGCCCCACGGCGCGCCGGTCGCGATCCACGTGCGGACCGCCCAGAGCAGGAGCGGCCCGCCCGCGAGCGCGAGGGCGATCCCCCGGGCGCGCCGCACGCGAGGCCCGGTGGCCTCCGTCCACGCGAGCCACGCCGCGCCCGCGGCGAAGGGGAGCGCGTCGTAGCGGACGAGCGGCAACAGGCCCGCGAGGACGAGCGCGGCGCGGCGCGCGCCGGGCCTCGCCGTCCCCGCGAGGAGGATCGCCCCGAGGAGCATCACGAGCGTGAGCGCCTCGGAACCCGGGACGAGGCCGCCCGCGTAGAGCGCGAGGTCGGGGTGGGCCGCCGCGAGCGCCACGAGGAGCGGCAACGACAGGCGTCCGCGGGCCCAGCGGGCGCCGAGCACCACCAGCAGCGCGGCGGCGAGGCCGCCGAGGAGCCACGCGGTGCCGCGCACGGCGGCGGTGACCGACGAGCCCAGCGCGACGGGGACCGCGAGGAGCGCGGGCCAGCCGGGCGGGTAGCGGTCGTGGGCCGCGCCGTCGATCGTGAAGCCGTCGCCGGCGGCGAGCGACCGGGCGAGCGCGCCGTACGCCACGGCGTCGCCCTCGATCGGGAGGCCGCGCGCCGGCAGGCGCAGGACGAGGGCGAGGAGCATCGCCGCGAGGGCCGCCAGCGGCACCTGCAGGGCCTCGGGCACCTGCGCGGGGCGCGGCGCGCGCGGCCGGCGCGGGGCCGCGGGCGACGCGGGGGCCGGCTCCGGCGGCGGCGGGACGGCGGCCTCGGGCATCAGGCGCCCGTGCGGGCGGCGGGGTCCTTGAGGCAGCGGCGGAGCGCGTCGCGCCACGCCGGCATGGGCGCGCCGACCGTGGCGGCGTACTTCGCGCCGTCGAGCGCCGAGAACGGCGGGCGCTTCGCGGCGCGGCCCGTGGCGGCGGCCGACGTGCGGGCGACGGGCACGTCGGCGCGCCCGGCCTCGTCGAGGACCGCGCGGGCGAAGTCGGCCCAGACGACGGCGCCGGTGTTGGAGACGTGGTAGGTGCCGGTGGCGCCGGCCTCGACGAGGAGGCGGATGCCGTGGGCCAGGTCCTCGGCGAAGGTGACGCCGGTGGTGACGTCGTCGACCACGCTGATGGCGCGCCCGGCGGTCGCGGCGCCGAGGATGGCGCTCACGAACGACTTGCCGCCCCGCGAGAACAGCCCCTGCGTGCGGACGACGAGGTGGCCGGGCACGCCGCGGGCGTGGGCCTCGCCGGCGAGCTTCGTGCGGCCGTAGACGTTGATCGGGTTCGTCGGGTCGTCCTCGCGGTAGGGCGCGCCCTTGGTGCCGTCGAAGACGTAGTCGGTGGAGACGTAGACGAGGTTGGCGCCGCACGCCGCGGCCGCGACGGCCACGTGGGCCGTCCCGCGGTCGTTGACGGCCGTGCACTCCTCGACGCTGCTCTCGGCGAGGTCCACCGCGGTGAAGGCCGCGGTGTGGATGATCCACTGCGGGGCGAGGCGGCGGACGGCGTCGCCGACGGCCGCGGCGTCGCGGAGGTCGAACTGGGTGATGCCGACGGGGAAGAGGATCGCGCGCCCCGTCCACTCGCGCACGAGGGCCGTGCCGAGCATGCCCGGCCCGCCGGTGATCAGGATGCGCTTCATCGGACCTCCCGCCGCGCCCGCGGCCGGCCGTGTCGGCCGCCGCGCGCGCTCCCGGTCGCCCGCGCCGCGTCAGTCCGTCGCGTCGCGCATGGCGCTCGACGGCCGGGGCGGGGGCAGCTTCACGTTCTTGCCCAGGCTGCGCCGGCACCAGGCCAGCGTCTTGACCAGCCCGAGCTGGATGTTCACCCGCGGCCGGAACCCGAGCACCTCCTGCGCCTTGGTCGTCTCGGCGAGGCTGTGGCGGATGTCCGCCGGGCGCGGGTCGGCGTAGCTGGGGATGATCTCGCGCTCGAGGAGCGAGCCGATGATGTTGAGGAGCCCGGAGACCGTGATGCGGTTGCCCGAGCCGATGTTGAACACCTCGCCCTCGGCCTTCGGCGCCGTGCAGGCGAGCCGGATCGCGTCGACGGCGTCGCTGACGTAGGTGAAGTCGCGCGACTGCTTGCCGTCGCCGTACACCATGGGCGTCTTGCCCGTGAGCAGCGCGTGGATGAAGCGGGCGACGACGCCGCTGTGCTCGCTCGTGATGTCCTGGCGCGGGCCGTAGAGGTTGAAGAACCGCAGGCAGACCGTCTCGAGGCGGTACGTCGTGTAGAAGACGCGCGCGACGTCCTCGCCCATGAGCATGCTGGCGCCGTACGGCGAGTACGGCGTCGGGAGCATGGTCTCCTCCTTGGGGAGGACCGGGCTCTCGCCATAGACCGCGGCGGACGACGCGACGATCACGCGCTTGATCTTGGCCTCGCGGGCCGCGTGGAGCGCGTTGATCGTGCCGTCCACGTTGACCGAGAGGGTCGTCTCGGGGTCCTCGACGGACCGCGCGACGCCGGTGATGGCGGCGAAGTGGAGGAGGTAGTCGCAGCCCTTGGCGACCTTCGCGAGCGACTTGCCGTCGCGCACGTCGCCCTCGACGACCTTCACGTCCTTCGGGTTCCAGTCGAAGACGTTCTTCTTGCTGCCCGTCGAGAGATCGTCGTAGACGACGACCTTCTCGCCCGCCGCGAGCAGCGCGTCCACGACGTTGCTGCCCAGGAAGCCCGCCCCGCCGGTGACCAGGTACTTCGCCATTAAGAACGGAACCTCCACGTCCCCCGGTGCCGACACCTCGTGCCGGGCCGATGGGGCGCGAACGGTAACGAAACACCCCCCGGTTCCGCGAGAGGATTGCCCACCGTCGATACAACCCTTTTCCTGGCACAGGGTTGCAATCCCCCCGGTCGTCTAACGTCGTTGTACGAAGCGCCGCAGATCGGCGATGATCCGCTCCGACGCCCGGCCGTCCCAGAGGCCTCGCGGCGGGCGCGCCCGCGGGGGCCGGCGCAGCGTGGCGGCGACCGCCGCGCCGAGGCGCGTCGGGTCGTCGCCCACCAGGCGGTTCGTGCCGCGCTCGACGGTGAGGGGGCGCTCGGTGGTCGTGCGGAGCGTGAGGCACGGCACGCCGAGGAACGCGGCCTCCTCCTGGATGCCCCCCGAGTCGGTCAGCACGATCCGCGCCGCGCGCACGCGCGCGAGGAAGTCCACGTAGGCGAGCGGCTCCGTGACGACGACGCCGGCGCGCTCGAGGCGCGCGGCGAGCCGCCCGGCCTCGAGCCGCGCGCGGGTCCGCGGGTGGACCGCGAAGCGCACCGGCATGCGGTCGGCGAGGTCCGCCAGCGCGCGCACCCAGGCGGCGAGGCGCTTGGGGTCGTCGACGTTGCTGGGGCGGTGCAGGGTCACGACCGCCTCGCCCGTCGGGGCGCCGGCGCGGCGCTCGATCTCGGACGCGGCGCGGCGCAGCGCGTCGATCATCGGGTTCCCGACGAGCCGCACCCGCCGCCGGTCGATGCCCTCGCGGGCGAGGTTGCGCAGCCCGCTCGGCTCCGTCACGTACAGCCGGGCGCTCACGTGGTCGACGAGGACGCGGTTGCGCTCCTCGGGCATGGACTCGTCGAACGAGCGCAGGCCCGCCTCGACGTGGGCCACCGGCACCCCCGCGTGCACCGCGCAGAGCGCCGCGGCGAGCGTCGAGGTGACGTCGCCCACGACGACGAGGACGTCCGGCCGCTCCGCCGCGAGGACGGGCGGGAGGCGGTCGAGGATGCGGGCGGTCTGGGCGCTCGCGGTGCCGGGCCCGATCGCGAGCGACGCGACCGGCGAGCCCAGCCCGAGGTCGGACAACACGTCGTCGGAGAGCGCCTCGTCCCAGTGCTGCCCGGTGTGCACCCAGGGCAACGCGAGGCCCGCCGCCTTCGCGGCGGCCACCAGCGGCGCCACCTTGACGAAGTTGGGCCGCGCGCCGGCGACCGCGAGCAGCCGGGGGCGCGGGCGCGCCACGGCGGTCAGCGGCGCTCGGCCGCGAGGGCCTCGCGGAAGTACGCGACCGTCCGCTCGAGGCCCGCGGCGAGGGGCGTCCTGGGCCCCCACCCGAGCGCCCGCGCGCGGGTCAGGTCGGGCTCGCGCCGGCGCGGGTCGTCCACCATGGCGGGCACGTGCGTGATCGTCGAGCGGCTGCCCGTGGCCGCGATCACCTTCTTCGCGAGCTCGAGGATCGTGATCTCGCCCGGCGCGCCCACGTTGACGGGGTCCGGCCCGGCCTTGTCGAGCACCGTGAGGATGCCGGCCACCGTGTCCTCGACGTAGCAGAACGACCGGGTCTGCGAGCCGTCGCCGTGGACGGTGATCGGGAGGCCGGTGAGCGCCTGCGAGAGGAACTCGGGCAGCGCGCGCCCGTCGCGCAGGCGCATCCGCGGGCCGTACGTGTTGAAGATGCGGACGATGCGCGTCTCGATGCCGTGCACGCGGTGGTAGGCCATGGTCATGGCCTCGGCGTAGCGCTTGGCCTCGTCGTACACGCCGCGCGGGCCCACGGGGTTCACGTGCCCCCAGTACGTCTCGCTCTGCGGGTGCACCTCGGGGTCGCCGTACACCTCGCTCGTGCTCGCGATGAGGAACTTCGCGCCCTTCGCGCGCGCGAGGCCCAGCGCCGCGTGGGTGCCGAGCGCGCCGACCTTGAGCGTCGGGATCGGGTGCTCGAGGTAGTCGCGCGGGCTCGCGGGGCTCGCGAAGTGCAGCACCGCGTCCACGGGGCCCGACAGGAAGATGCCCTGGCAGACGTCGCGCTGGACGAACTCGAAGTTCGGCGACCCCTCGTGGCGCGCGACGTTCTGCCGCGACCCCGTCAGCAGGTTGTCCACCGCGACGACGCGGTCGCCGCGCGCGAGGAACGCCTCGACCAGGTGGGAGCCGATGAACCCCGCACCACCCGTGATCACGACGCGCGCCATGGAGACTCCTACGACGACGGCCTACGGTATCCGGCGGGCACCGCCGCGTCGTGCCCGCGCACGAGTCCCCGGGCGACGGCCCACCCGACCGCCCCGGCCGCCGCCACGGCCGGCGCGTGGAACGGCGACCCCGTGAGCGCCACGGGGACGGCCGCCACGATCCCCGCGAGCGCGACGAGCGCCGGCAGCCCGTCGGGCCCGGCGCGCCGCCGGTCGCGTCGGAGGGCCCGCGCGGCCGCCGCCGCCGCGACGGCGAGGAGGACGACGCCCGGCGCGCCGAGCTCGACGCCCGCCTGCAACACGTCGCTCTCGGCGATCCCCGCCCAGCGGTCGGTCGGCCCGCGGCCGTCGCCCGGGTAGGCGTACGGGAACGCGCCGAGGCCGACGCCGAGGGGCTGTCGCGTCGCGAGGTCGAGGGTCCCCGCCCAGATCTCGAAGCGCGTGCCCTCGTGGGCCCGCCACGCGAGGGACCGCGCCGCCGGACCGACGCCCGCGACGCCGGCGGCCGCCACCGCGGCGGCGACGGCCGCGACGCCGAGGGCCGCGACGCGCGCCGCCCCGCGGCGCGACGCCGCGACGGCGCCGAGCGCGAGGACGATCCCGGCGGTGCCGGCCCGCGACCCGGACGCG
>JAEUHO010000051.1 GCA_016795345.1 Planctomycetia bacterium
GGAGCTTCACGCCGGGGCCGATCCTCGCGCGCATGTCGACCCAGCTCTGGTAGCCCACCTCGGCGCCGTCGGCGAAGTCCGCGTAGTGGCCGACCGCCGTGCACGGGGCCACGTAGGCCCCCTTCCCGACGTGGATCTTGCTGCCGAGCGCGCAGCCCACGCCGACCTCGGCGCCCTCGTCGAGGACGCACCCGGTGGACACCATCGCGAGGTGCCCGACCATCGCGCCCTTGCCGATCGTGACGGCGTCCACGAGGAGGTGGCCGTTGTTGGTGGCCACGTTCGTCCCGATCGTCGCCTTGTTCGAGACGTAGGCGCCGGGGCCGAAGTCGAGCAGCGGCAGGTCGCGGATCCACGTGTCGGGGTAGACCGTGAAGTCCATCTGGCCGCGGTACCCGAAGCGACGGAACGTCCAGCGCTTGAGCCACGGGAGCGTCAGCGCCACCCAGTAGACCGGCGTGAAGTAGTAGACGGCCGTCCAGCAGAGCCCGTAGAGGCGACGGCCGCGGTAGGCCGGGTTCCGGAGGTCGCGGGGGAGCTTCCCGGCGCGGATCGACCCGTGGAACGGCGTCGAGAGGAGGCCCGCGACGGTCACGTACAGCACGGCGTAGACGAACGGCGCGGCGATCGCGACGAGCAGCGACCCGACGGCGCCGGCGGGGGCGACCGCGGCGAGCCCCACGACGGCCGCGGAGGGCAGCCCGAAGATCAAGACGACGAAGGTCGTGGCGAGCAGCAGGTACATCGCGTCCCCCGTTTCCGTCCCGCGCGTGGCGCGGGTCCTTCGCCCTTCCCACGTCGGGCGGGGCCGCCGTCCGCCATGCGGCGACGGACGGGGGAAACGAGAAGGCCCGGCGCGCGGGGTGCCGCGCGCCGGGCCTTGCGTTGGCGGACGGGGGACGCCGTCGAGGCGACCCCGTGCCGGGGACGAGCGGACTACGGCGCCGGGACCAGCGTCGTGACGCGGCCCGTGGCGAGCATCGAGAAGTAGACCTCGCCCTGCGCGTCCTCGTCGATCGAGACGATGTCCTCGACGTCGGCCACGACCTCGGGGGCGCCGGTCGTGCGGTCGCCGGCGACCGGGAGGGCCCACACGCGGCCCGTCTTGCTGTCGTCGTTCTTCCACTCGGCGGCGTTGTCGCCGAAGAGGTACTTGCCGCGCAGCGCCGAGCAGCGCTGGCCGCGGTAGACGAGGCCGCCGATGACGCAGCGGCCGAGCTCGCGGCCGTAGGCGAAGACCGGGGCGACGTAGTCGCTCGGCTTGGCGCCCGGGGCCAGGGGGACGTCGGCCTCCATCATCGGCCAGCCCATGTTCGCGCCGCGCTTCGCGACCGAGACCTCCTCGCGCTGCTTCTGGCCGAGGTCGCCGAACCACACCAGCCCGGTCTCGCGGTCGACCGACAGGCGGTAGGGGTTGCGGACGCCGTACGCGAAGATCTCCGGCTTCACGCCGCCGCGGCCGTCGGCCCACGGGTTGTCGCGCGGGATGCCGTAGGGCTGGCCGGCCGGGCCCGCCTTCGGGTCGATGCGGAGGATCTTGGCCTCGAGCGTGCGGGTGTCCTGGCCCAGGCGCTCCGGGTCGTTGTGCATGCCGCTGTCGCCGACGCCGACGTACAGAGTGCCGTCGGCGCCCATGCAGAGGCCGCCGCCGAAGTGGATGGGGTTCTTCTTCGCGATCTGCAGGACGATGCGGCCGGACGCCGGGTCCGCCACGTCGGGGTTCGGACTAACCTTGTAAGCTGCAATCACCGTGCGGTACGGATCGGACGGCTGACCCGTCCCGGTGCCGTACATCACGTAGAATTCCTTGCTAGTTGCAAAGTCCTGCGCGAAGGCGAGGTTCACCAGGCCGCCGTGGCCCTGCTCGAGCTGCTCCGTCGGCATCTGGAGGCGGGAGATGTCGAGGAACACCGTCGGGGCCGGGACCGCGCCGGCGCCGCGGAACTTCTTCCCGACCTTGATCCGGCCCGCGCGCTCGACGACGAAGATGCGGTCCGACCCGTCACGGGGCGCCGCGACCGCGACCGGCGTCTCGAAGGTCACGCCCGGCCACGCGTCCGTCACCGTGTAGCGCTCGCCCGCGGCCGACGCCTCGCGGACGACCGACGCCAGGGGGGGGACGCCGGCGATCAGGGCGCCCGCCCCGATCATCGCAGCCGACAGGATCCCGACACCGATCCTCGAGATTCGCATCGCGGTGGATCTCCGACGCAGGTTGGGGAGCCCGGCATTCTACCGTTCGGGGGGGGCCCGGCGCCCGCGGAAAAGGGGTCGTCGGCCGGGTTGCGCGGGGGGGTGCGACGGTTCCGTCGGAAGCGGTCGGGGATTCCCGTGAGGGCGGGGGGGGCCGGTTGCTATTCTCCCGGCCCCGCGAGGCTGCCGGAGCCGATACGTGTTCTTCGACTTCGCGAACATCCTCGTCTTCATCGTCGTCGGCCTGGGGTTCATCCTCGTGAACCTGGCCGTGGCCTGGTTCCTCCGGCCCAAGGGGCCCCAGTCCGGCGAGAAGCGAGCGATCTACGAGTGCGGCGAGCCGACGATCGGCCAGGCCTGGATCCGGTTCGACATCCGCTTCTACACGGTCGCGCTGATGTTCGTCGTGTTCGACATCGAGATCGCGCTGCTGTTCCCGTGGGCGGCCGTCTTCCGCGACATGGTCCGCGAGGGGAACGGCTGGCTGGCCTTCATCGAGGTCGCGTCGTTCCTGCTGGTCCTGATGGGCGGGTTCGCGTTCGTCTGGGCCAAGGGCGACCTCGACTGGACCGGTCCGGGTTCGCCGTCCGCCACGACCGCCCCCGGGCTCGACCAGATGGCGAGCCCCACCCCCGAGACGCAAGGCCTGGTCGCCGGGGCCCCCCGGGAGGACGCCGTTGCCGCCCGATAACAAGCTGTCGCCCGATCCCGCCACGGCGCCGTCCGGCGCGCCGGCGATCCACCCGCGCCTCGCGCTCGACCCCGAGCTCGAGCAGTCGATCATCCTCACCAAGATCGACTGGCTGAAGGACTGGAGCCGCCGCAACGCGCTGTGGCCCATGGCCTTCGGGCTCGCCTGCTGCGCCATGGAGATGATGGCGACGGCCGCCACGAAGTACGACCTCGACCGCTTCGGCTCGGGCGTGTTCCGCGCCTCGCCGCGGCAGGCCGACGTGATGATCGTGGCCGGGACCGTCACCCACAAGATGGCCCCGCGCGTGAAGCGCCTGTACGAGCAGATGCCCGACCCGAAGTACGCGATCGCCATGGGCGCGTGCGTCATCGGCGGCGGGCCCTACAGCCGCTTCGGGTACCACGTCGTGCAGGGCGTGGACCTCGTGATCCCCGTCGACATCTACGTCCCCGGCTGCCCCCCGCGCCCCGAGGCGCTGATCGACGCGATCCGCAAGCTGCAGGAGCGGATCCGCGTGCGCGGCGGCGACTCGCTGCGCCCCGACGAAGTCCTCCGGAACCGCGAGCGCATCCTCGCGATGTCGGCCTCGTGAGCGACGCCGCCGCCACCCCTCCGCCGGCGACCGGCGCCGCCCCGGACGCGGGGCCGCGCGACGCCGTCACGGCCGCCGCGGCGCGCCTCCTGGCCGCCAAGGTCCCCGGCGCGGTCGTGGAGGCCGTCGAGACCGGCCGCCACCCCTCGCTGACCATCGCCGCCGACAAGCTGGTCGCGGCCGCGCGGGTCCTCCACGACGACCCCGAGCTGGCCATGGACTGCTGCCACCTCGTGAGCGCGGTGGACTGGCCGGCGAAGACGCCCGCGGACGGCCCCGGCGCCATCGAGGTCGTCTACCACCTCGTCTCGTACGCGCGGAAGCAGGGCGCCGCCTACCGCCGCTCCGCCGTCAAGAACGACGGCTTCCTCGTCCTGCGCGTGCGCGTCCCGCGCGACAAGCCCGAGGTCCCGAGCGTCATGGGCGTCTGGGTCGGCGCGGACTGGCACGAGCGCGAGATGTGGGACCTGATGGGCGTCAAGTTCACCGGTCGCGCGTCGCTGCGCCGCATCCTGCTGCCCGAGGACTGGCCCGGCCACCCGCTGCGCAAGGACTGGGCGTACCCGGTCGAGTACCACGGCATCCCGATCATCCCGCCGGAGGGTCGATGAGCCACGAGCCCGTCCCCTCCGTCCCGCACGTGCCCGGCGTGGTCGCGCCGAAGGCGCCGCCCGTCGTCGACGCGTCGGACCTCGCCCGCGCGCTCGAGGAGCGGTCCATGGGCCAGGCCCTGCGGACCGAAGAGCTCGTCGTCAACATGGGCCCGCAGCACCCGAGCACGCACGGCGTGCTCCGCGTCGTCATCAAGACCGACGGCGAGGTGGTGACCGCGCTGCAGCCCCACATCGGCAACCTGCACCGCTGCGTCGAGAAGATCGGCGAGTCGCTGCCGTACTACCAGTGGCTGCCGTACGTCGACCGCATGGACTACCTCGCGGCGATCAACAACGAGCACGGCGCGTGCATCGCGATCGAGCGGCTCGCCGGGATCGTCGTGCCCGAGCGCGCGGAGTACATCCGCGTGATCCTCGCCGAGGTGCAGCGCGTCGCGAGCCACATCTTCGCGATGGGCGTGTACGGCCTCGACATCGGCGCCATCACGCCGTTCCTGCACACGTTCCGCGAGCGCGAGCGCGGGCTCGACCTGCTCGACCACGTCGCCGGCGGCCGGCTGCTCTACCACGTCGTCCGCATCGGCGGCGTGAAGCGCGACCTCTCGCCCGAGTGGATCGACGAGTGCCACGCGTTCCTCGACGCCGTCGAGGAGCGCCTGCCCGAGTACAACACCCTCCTCCTCGACAACCACATCTTCCAGGAACGCACCTGCAACATCGGCGTGATCCCGCGGGAGCTGGCGGTGGGGTGGGGCGTGACGGGGCCGGCGCTGCGCGCGAGCGGCGTGGACTGGGACACGCGGCGCGACGCGCCGTACGGCATCTACGACCGGTTCCAGTTCGAGGTGCCCGTCGCCCACAGCGGCGTCGCGGGCGTGGTGGGCGACTGCTTCCACCGCCACTGGGTGCGCTTCAAGGAGACCGAGCAGGCGATCCGCATCGCCCGCCAGGCCCTGCGCGACCTGCCCCCGGGCGAGATCCAGGCGAAGCTGCCGAAGACGCTGAAGCCGCCGAAGGGCGAGGCGTACGTCCGGGTCGAGAACCCGCGCGGCGAGCTGGCCTACTACATGGTGGCGGACGGCACGGACAAGGCGTGGCGCATCCGGTGCCGCGGGCCGTCCTTCAGCAACATCGGCGTGATGACCGACGTCGCGCGCGGGGCGCTCGTGGCCGACCTCGTCGCCCTCATGGGCAGCCTCGACATCGTGCTGGGCGAGGTGGACCGATGAAGTCGTTCCTCGACGGGCTCATCGACGGGTCGTCGCTGCTGCAGGCGGTGCCGCGCGGGCTCGTCTACACCGTCGGCATCCTGCTCGCCTGCAAGGCGGTCCTCCTCCTGGTCAGCCTGTTCGCGGGCGAGATCGTGTGGATGGAGCGCCGCATCTCCGGGCGCATGCAGGCCCGCATCGGCCCGAACCGCGTCGGCCCCCAGGGCCTGCTGCAGTTCCTCGCCGACGGCGTGAAGCTGATGGCGAAGGAGGACGTGATCCCGACGAGCGCCGACCGGCTCGTCTTCCTGATCGCGCCCTACATCGTCTTCGCGGGCGTGTTCGCGGCCTTCGCCGCGGTCCCGCTCGGCGCCGGCCTGGTCCCGGCCAACCTCACGTTCGGCCTCTTCTACGTGCTCGCCATCACGAGCGTCGAGGTGGTCGGCGTGATCATGGCCGGCTGGTCGAGCAACTCGAAGTGGTCGATCCTCGGCACCATGCGCGAGGTCGCGCAGGTGATCTCGTACGAGATGCCCCTGGCGATCTCGGCCCTCACGGTGGCGGTCCTCGCGGGCACGCTCAACCTGACCGAGATCGTGGACCAGCAGCAGGGCTGGGTCTGGCAGTGGTGGGTGCTGCGGAGCCCCGCCACGTTCGTCGGGTTCTTCCTCTTCTTCACGGCGGCGCTGGCCGCGCTCAAGCGCGCGCCCTTCGACCTGCCCGAGGCGGAGAGCGAGCTCGTCGCCGGGTTCCACACCGAGTACACGGGCTTCCGCTTCGCCATCTTCTTCCTCGCGGAGTACGCGGGGATGTTCCTCTTCTCGGTCCTCACGGTGGTCCTGTTCTTCGGCGGCTGGCACCCGGGCGTGCCGGTCTCGCTGACCACGGGCATCGGGCGCGCGCTGGGCTTCCTCGTCCTCTTCGCGAAGTCCGCGTTCTTCCTCTCCGTGATGATCTGGATCCGGTGGTCGCTCCCGCGCTACCGCGTCGACAAGGTCATGTACCTCTGCTACAAGGTCCTCCTCCCGTGGAGCGTCGCCGCGATGGTCGTCGCGGCCCTCCAGGTCCTCCTGACGGGAGGGCGCTGACCATGGCCCCGCCCGTCGTGTCCGACGCCTCCGTGGAGGTCGCCGCCGCCGGCGCGCCGCCCGCCCCGACCCGCGGCTACATGGCGCGGATCTGGCACGGCATCAAGACGACCGCCGTCGGCATGCGCCTGACCTGGCGCCACTTCTTCACGAAGCCGACGACGATCCAGTACCCGGAGGAGCAGACGTACTTCAGCCCCTTCGAGCGGGGCCTGCACGAGTTCGAGCCGGACAAGTGCATCGTCTGCCACCTGTGCGCGAAGGCCTGCCCGGTCGAGTGCATCACGATCGAGAGCGTCTCGCCCGCGGGCAAGAAGGTGCTCACGAAGTACGAGATCGACTACAGCAAGTGCCTGTTCTGCTCGCTGTGCGTCGACCCGTGCCCCGTGGACTGCATCCACATGGGCCAGCAGTACGACCTCTCGGCCTTCGACCGCGAGGGCGGGACGCGCATCAACTTCATGACCGGCGAGGGCCCGTGGCGCACCGCGCGCACGAGCGCCGACCCGCACGCCGGCCTGCGGCGGGAGGGCTAGCCCGGTGCCGACCGTCCTGCCCGCGCTCGCCGACGTGTTCGCTGACGTGTTCGCCGCGGGGCCGAGCCATGCGCTCCTCGCGTCCATGATCCCGGACCTCACCCCGATCCTGCCGGGGCTGATCTTCTACGGGCTCGCGGGCCTCGCGATCGTGTCGGCGGTCGCCGCCGCCACCGCCCCGAAGATCGTCCACGCGGCGTTCGGCCTGATGGCGGCCTTCTTCGGCGTCGCGGGCATGTACGCGCTCCTCGGCAGCGACTTCCTCGCGCTCACGCAGGTGGTCGTCTACGTCGGCGGCATCCTGGTGCTCCTCGTGTTCGGCGTGCTGCTCACGGGCCGCACGAAGGCCGCGCTGGGCCTCGAGCGCCCGACCCACGTGATGCCCGCGGCGTTCGCCGGCGGCGCGCTGCTCTTCGGCCTCCTCGGCGCGATCCTCTCGAGCGACTTCGGCGACGGCGGCCGGACCATGGCCGACCTGCCGGAGCCGCCGTCCACGACGGCCGCCCTGGGCCGCGCCTTCCTCGACCCGAACCAGTACCTGCTCCCGTTCGAGCTGGTCTCCGTGTTCCTCCTCGCGGCGCTCATCGGCGCCGCCTTCCTCGTGCGCCGGAGGCGCGACGGCCAGTGACCTCCCCCGTGCTCCACCTGCCGCTGGCCTTCCTCCAGACCATCGGGCTCGCCCACTTCCTCGTGGTGGGGGCGGTCCTGTTCTGCGCCGGCATCACGACCGTGCTCGCCCGCCGCAACGCGGTGGGCATCCTGATCGGCCTCGAGCTGATCCTCAACGCCGCCAACCTGAACCTCGTGGCGTTCGAGCGGTTCGGCCCCGCGCCGCTGCGCGGGACCGTCTTCGCGATCTTCGTCCTCGCGGTGGCCGCCGCCGAGGCCGCCATCGCGCTCGCCATCGTCCTCAACGTCTTCGACTCCCGCGACGAGATCGACGTGGACGAGACGACGGCGCTCAAGGGGTGACGACGTGCTGAACCTCGCCCTCGTCATCGTCCTCGCGCCGTTCGTCGGCTTCCTCCTCCAGTCGGCCTTCGGCCGCCGCCTGCCGCGGCAGGGCGACTGGCTGACGATCCTCGGCATCGGCGCCTCGTTCGCGGCCGCCGTGATCGTGTTCGGCCGCGTGCTCGGCGGCGAGGTCCTCGACGCCGCCGACCCGGCGGCGAACGCCCGCTGGGAGTGGATGCGGTTCGGCGAGGTCGTGTGGAACGTCGGCATCAAGATCGACGGGCTCACCGCGGTGATGCTCTTCGTCGTGACGCTGGTGGCGTTCCTCGTCCACGTCTTCTCGTCGGCCTACATGCACGGCGACCCGAAGTACTGGAAGTTCTTCGCGTGGCTCCAGATGTTCAGCACGTCCATGCTGATCCTGGTCCTCGCCGACAACCTCCTCGTGCTCTTCATCGGCTGGGAGCTGGTGGGTCTCTGCTCGTACAAGCTCATCGGCTTCTGGAGCGAGCGGCAGGACCCCTGCAACGCCGCCCGCAAGGCGTTCATCACCACGCGCATCGGCGACCTCGGCATGGTCGTCGCGCTGATGCTGATCTACAGCCAGACGAAGTCGTTCGCGTTCGAGGACATGTTCCGCGCCGCGAGCACCGGCGGCCTCGACCAGCAGGTGCGCACCTGGGCGTCCCTCGGCCTGTTCATGGCCGCCATGGGCAAGAGCGCGCAGTTCCCGCTGCACGTCTGGCTCCCGGACGCCATGGAGGGCCCGACCCCGGTCTCGGCCCTCATCCACGCGGCCACCATGGTGGCCGCCGGCGTCTACCTCGTAGGCCGCACGTTCCCGCTGTTCACCGACGCGTCGCTGCTCGTCGTGGCGTCGGTCGGCGCCGTGACGGCGGTGATGGCGGGCCTCATCGCCCTCGCCCAGAACGACATCAAGAAGGTGCTCGCCTACTCGACGGTGAGCCAGCTCGGCTTCATGTTCCTCGGCCTCGGCTGCAAGGCCTGGCACGCCGCGCTGTTCCACCTGACGACGCACGCCTTCTTCAAGGCGCTCATGTTCCTCGGGTCGGGCAGCGTCATCCACGCGTGCCACCACGAGCAGGACATGCGGAAGATGGGCGGGCTGTGGCGGAAGCTCCCGATCACCGGGACGACCTTCTTCATCGGCGTCCTCGCGATCGCCGGCTTCCCGTTTGTCACGTCGGGCTTCTTCAGCAAGGACGCCATCCTCGCCGGCGCGTGGCACGCCCACCCGGCGCTGTTCTGGATCGGCCTCGGGGCCGCGGTCCTCACGGCGTTCTACATGTTCCGCCTGTTCGCCATGACGTTCCTCGGCAAGCCGAAGGACGAGCACGTGTTCGAGCACGCGCACGAGAGCCCGTTCGCGATGACGCTCCCGCTGCTCGTCCTGTGCGCCCTGTCGGTCGCCGCCGGCTGGGACCTCTTCCACTGGCACAGCAAGCTCCTCGACCCCGTCGCCGCGGGCGCCACGGCCGCCGGCTCGATCGGGCACCACGAGCACTCGCAGTTCGTGATGTACCTCGCGATCACCGCCGGCTGCGTGGGCCTCGGCGCCGGCCTGATCGTGTTCCGCGCGATGGCCCCCGAGCGCCTCGCGGCCCTGAAGCGGCCGTTCGGCGGCCTCGAGCGGGCGTTCGCGCGGAAGTTCGGCTTCGACGAGCTGTACCGCGAGGTCATCCTCCGCCCGGCCTACGTCCTCGCGAACGTGCTCGCGTGGACCGACCGCGAGGGCGTGGACGGCGCGGTGAACGGCATCGGCCGCACCGCCGCCAGCGCCGCCCGCGGCTCCGGCACGATCGACCGCGTGGTCGTGGACGGCGCGGTGCGTGGCACCGGGGCCGTGATCCTGGCGGGGGGCGACGGCGTCGCCCGGACCCAGTCGGGCCGCATCCGCACGTACGTCGCCTTCGGCATCGCCGCCGTGGCGCTGATCCTGATCCTCGGACGGATCTTCTAAGACCATGGGCTCGAACCTGCTCTCCCTGACGTTCCTGCTGCCCCTGGCGGGGTCCGTCCTCGTGCTCCTCGTTCCGAAGGAGTCCGCGGGCCGGGCCTGCCGCTGGGTCAACCTGCTCGCGACGCTCGCGACCTTCGTCGCGACCCTCGCCGTGTGGTCCGGGTGGAACGCCGCCAAGGCGAAGCTCCTCCCCGGCCAGTACGCGCTGACGGAGGACGTCGAGTGGATCGCGGCCTTCGGGATCCGCTACCACCTCGGCGTGGACGGCGTCTCGGTCGCCCTGCTGCTGCTGACCTCGTTCGTGTCGATCGGCGCCTCGATGGCGTCGTGGAACGTCGAGAAGAGCGCCAAGGGCTACCACTCGATGTTCCTGCTGCTGCTGGCGGGCATGGTCGGGGTGTTCATGGCCCTCGACCTGTTCCTCTTCTACCTGTTCTGGGAGATCATGCTCCTCCCGATGTACTTCCTCATCGGGATCTGGGGCGGTCCGCGCCGGCAGTACGCGTCGATCAAGTTCTTCCTCTACACGCTGGCCGGCTCGGTCCTCATGCTCGCCGGCATCGTCCTGATCTGGATCCACCACCGCACGTTCCAGATCCCCGAGATCGTGCAGATCGCCCAGTCCACGGGCCTGTTCGAGGGCAAGGTGGACGGCGCCGCGACGTACCGGCTGCTCTGCTTCATCGGGTTCTTCGTGGCCTTCGCCATCAAGGTCCCGCTGTTCCCCTTCCACACGTGGCTCCCCGACGCGCACGTCGAGGCCCCGACGCCGATCTCGATGATCCTGGCGGGCGTGCTGCTCAAGATGGGCGGCTACGGCCTCATCCGGATGGCCTACCCGTTCTTCCCGGCGGCCGCGGTGACGCTGCAGTACTGGATCGTGGGCCTCTCGCTCGCGTCCATCGTGTACGGCGCCCTGGTCGCCATGGCGCAGACCGACTTCAAGAAGCTGGTCGCGTACTCGTCGGTCAGCCACATGGGCTTCGTCACGCTCGGGCTCGCCAGCCTGACCCCCGAGGGCAGCAACGGCGCGATGTACATGATGCTCGCGCACGGCACGATCAGCCCGATGCTGTTCATGCTCGTGGGCGTCATCTACGAGCGCGCCCACCACCGCGACATCGACCGCTTCGGCGGCCTCGCCTGGGCGATGCCCCGCTACGGCGTGCTCGCCGCGTTCGGCATCTTCGCCAGCCTCGGCCTCCCGGGCCTCTCCGGGTTCATCGCCGAGATCACCGTGTTCCTCGGCTCGTTCGACCGCTTCCCGCGCCTCACGCTGATCGCGACGCTGGGCATGGTCGTGACGGCGGCCTACTACCTGATCACGCTGCAGAAGGTCTACCTGGGCGACACGCCGGCCGTCTACCAGGACAAGGCCCACTACCCCGACGTCAGCCCGCGCGAGCTGTGGATCCTCCTGCCGCTCGCCGCGGTCACGCTGCTCATGGGCGTGCTCCCCGGCCTCGCGATGGAGATCTACCGCGTGGACCTCGAGGGGATCGTGAAGGGCGTGAAGGAAGTCGGCGACGCGATCGCGAAGGTGAAGTGACGCCGTGACCGCCGTCTCCGCCCTCCTCCCGACGATCCTCCTCACCGCGGGCATCCTCGCGGTGCTGCTGGCCGACGCCGTCGGCAAGGGCCGTCGTCCCCAGGTGCTGCCCTGGATCTCGGGCGCCGCCCTCGTCGGCACCGCCGCCGTGGCGATCGTCTGGCTCGCGGGCGCCCGGGGCGACGACCGCATCGTGCTCGGCGCCCTCCGCATGGACGCCTTCGCGTTCGTGATGACGCTCTTCTGCGCGGTCGCGGGCCTCGTCTCGATCCTCGCGACGCTGGTGGGCGACGGGAACCGGCGCCCCGGCGGCGAGTTCCACGCGCTCGTCCTCGCGGCCGTCGTCGGCATGTCGGTGCTCGGGGCCGCCGTCGACATGGTCACGCTCTACCTCGCGTTCGAGCTGGTCTCGATCACGGGGTACGTGCTCGTCGGCATGCGCCGGGGCGACCGCCTCGCGAACGAGGCGAGCCTCAAGTACGTCCTCTTCGGCGCCGTCTCGTCGGGCCTGATGATCTACGGCCTGTCGCTGCTGTTCGGGCTGGCCGGCGGCACGTCGCTCGAGGCGCTCCGCGTCGCGGTGGCGCAGGGCGCCGGCACGCAGCCGGTGTTCGGCGCGGCGGTCCTGCTCGTGTTCGCGGGCTTCGCGTTCAAGATCTCGGCCGTCCCGTTCCACTTCTGGGCGCCCGACGTCTACCAGGGCGCGCCCACCGCGGTGGCCGGGTTCCTGTCGGTCGCGAGCAAGGCGGCGGGGTTCGCGGGCCTCATCCGCGTCGTGGACGCGCTCGGCGCGACGGCCCAGCGGGCGGCCGGCACCGGCACGGTGCTCCGCTGGCTCGACGGCTCGCCGGCCGGCGTCGTCGCCACGGTCCTCGGCGTCTGCGCCGTGCTGACCATGACCCTCGGCAACCTCGGCGCGTGCCGCCAGAACGACCTCAAGCGCCTGCTGGCCTACTCGTCGATCGCCCAGGCCGGCTACATGCTGATGGCCGTCACGATGTGGACGCCGGACGCGCTCGCCTCGCTCGTCTTCTACCTCGTCACGTACCTCTTCATGAACCTGGCCGCGTTCCTCCTCGCGGGCATCGTGATCCGCTCGGCGGGCACGTCGAGCCTCGACGGGCTGAAGGGCCTCGGCTACCGCAACCCGTGGCTGGCCGGCACGTTCACGGTGGTGATGCTCTCGCTGACGGGCATCCCGCCGATGTTCGGCTTCCTCGGCAAGTTCGTGCTGTTCGCGTCGGTGCTGAGCGAGGGCTACCTCTGGTTCGCCGTGATCGGCCTCCTGAACGGCGCCATCTCGCTCTACTACTACGCGAAGCCGCTGCTCCGCATGTACCTCGACGGCCCGGCGCCGGACGCGCCGGCCGTGCGCGTCAGCCCGGGCGCGGCGGTCCTCGCCGGCGTCCTGGTGCTCCCGGTCGTCGCGTTCTTCCTCGCGTGGTCGCCCCTGGCCACGTGGACGAAGAGCGTCCTCCCGACGTTGAGGATCGGCTCGTGAGCGCGTCCCACCTCCCGCCCGCGCACCCCGACACCGTCTCGGTCCTCGTCGACCCGCGGCTCGACGAGATCCGCCGCCGCCTCGACGACCTCCTCACCCGCTCCTTCTACTCCGGCGCCGGGTACGTCTTCGAGTCCGACCCCTACGTCGTCCCCGAGGACGCCGAGGTGCTCGAGAAGCTGACCGTGATCCGCGAGCAGGACCGGCGCCACGCGCACGTCCTCGGCACGCTGATCGCCGCCCGCGGCGGGGTCCCGGGGCCGGGCGTGTTCCCGTTCTGGAACCTCGACCTCAACTTCCTCACGGTCCCGACGGTGTCGCAGTTCGTCGTGGACGCGCTCCACGAGGAGATCGGCCTCTACGACCTCCTGATCGCGCGCTGGCCCGCCGCCGACGACGACGGGCGCGCCGCGCTCCGCGTCATCCGCGACGAGAAGGCCCGCCAGGTCGCGGACCTCGCCCCCGCGGTCGCCGCGGCCAAGGTCCGCGAGGCCGAGGCCCACGTCGCGAAGGCCGCCGCGGTCAAGAAGACGCGCGACGCGCGGATCGCCAAGCAGAAGGCCGCCGCCGAGGCCGCCAAGAAGGCGAAGGCGGCCGCCGGCAAGCCGGGCGCCGCGCCCGCCGCCGCCGCCGCGCCGGTCGCCGCCGCCGCCAGCGCGGAGATCGGCGACCCGCTCGAGCCGGGCATCAGCAAGAAGGAGAAGGGCCGCCGCGCCCTGCTCCGGATCCGCAAGAAGCTGGGCCTGCCGATGTCGCTGCTCGCCGGGAAGGCGGCTCCGGCCCCGGCGCCCGCGGCCGCGCCCGCCGCGGCCCCTGCGGCCCCCGCAGCCGCCGCCCCCGCGGGCGCGGTGCTCGACCCCGACGAGCCGGGCATCTCCCCGAAGGAGAAGGCCAAGCGGCAGATGCTGAAGATGCGCGCCGCCGCCGGGGGCGCCGCGCCGGTCGCCGCAGCCGCCGCGCCGGCGGCTGCGCCCGCCGCGCCGGCGCCCGCCGCGCCGGCTGCCGAGCTCCTCGACCCGAACGAGCCCGGGATCTCGCCCAAGGAGAAGGCCAAGCGGCAGATGCTGAAACTGCGCGCGGCCTCGGGTGCGCCCGCGGCGGCGGCCGCCGCGCCCGCCCCGGCGGCGGCCCCCGTGGCTGCGCCCGCCCCGGCGGCTCCCGCCGTCGAGGCGCTGCCGGCCGATCTCGGCGACCCGAACGAGCCCGGCATCTCCCCGAAGGAGAAGGCCCGGCGGCAGATGGCCCGGTTGCGCGCGCAGCGCGGGTAACTTCCCTCCCGGCGGGCCCTCCGCCCGGGAACCGTCGCCGCCATGCCGCTCCGCACGCTCGTCGTCCATTACGCCGAGATCGGCACCAAGGGCCGCAACCGGCCGCAGTTCGAGCGCCGTCTCATGGCGCACCTCGGCCTCGCCCTGAAGGACGTGGGCATCTCGGCCGGCGTGAAGCGCATGCCCGGTCGCCTCACCGTGCTGCTGCCCGAGGGCTCCGACCCCGAGGTCGCGCTCGCGCGCCTCGCCAAGGTCGCGGGCGTGGCCGACGTCGCGTGCGGCGTCGCCGTCCCGGCCGACCTCGCGTCGATCTCCGCCGCCGCGGTGGACCTCCTCGCCGCCGGCCCGCCGGGCTCGTTCAAGCTCGAGGTCCGCCGCGGCGACAAGACCTTCCCCCTCGACTCCATCGCCGTCGCCCGCCAGGTGGGGGCCGCCTGCGTCGCCGCCAGCGGCCGCCGCGTCGACGTCCACCGCCCCGACGTCACCGTCCACATCGAGATCCCGAGCAAGGTCGCGCTCGTCATCGGGCCCAGCCGTCCCGGCCCGGGCGGCCTCCCGTCCGGCTCCACCGGCCGCCTCCTCGCGTTCCTCTCCGGCGGCCTCGACTCGCCCGTCGCCGCCTGGAAGATGATGCGCCGCGGCGCGCGCGTCACCGCCGTCCACTTCTGGAACCGCACGCTCCAGGGCAACGCCGTCCTCGAGAAGATCGAGGACCTCTGCCGCGTCCTCGCGCTCACCCAGGGCGAGGTGCCCCTCGTCGTCGTGCCGTTCGAGCCCATGCAGCGCGCCATCGTCGCGATGGTCCCCGAGCACGTCCGCATGGTCGTGTACCGCCGCGCCATGCTCCGCATCGCGAGCGCGCTCGCGGACCGCGAGAAGGCCCTCGGCTACGTCACCGGCGACTCCCTCGGCCAGGTCGCGAGCCAGACCGCCGAGAACCTCCGCTCGATCCACGCCGTCGCCGACCGCCCCGTCTTCGCCCCGCTCATCGGCGACGACAAGGTCGACGTCGTCGCGCTCGCGCGGAAGCTCGGCACCTTCGAGATCTCCATCCGCCCGCACGAGGACTGCTGCTCGTTCCTCGTGGCCGCCCACCCCGCCACGCGCACCCGTCCCGACGTCATCGCGCGCCTCGAGGAGGGCATCCCCTGGGACGCGCTCGTCGCCGAGGCGCTCGCGGGCGCGCGCCGCGAGGTGCACCACGCCTCGGGCCGCACGACGGCCGTCGCGTCCGACGACCCGCCCGCGGTGGACGCTCCCCCCGTCCCCTGACGCGAGGCCTGCCGGCCTGCAGACGCGCCAGAGGGTGCCGGACACCGAATGGCGGGAGAGGGGCCTCCGCTTGACTCCGGGGACTTCGTGTTAGTGTATTGTTTGCACTCACTGGAGTCCCGCCCCAAAGCCGGCCCCCCTTCCCCGTGACGACTCCCTCCCGTCGGATCTCCCCGGGTTCCTGGCCCGGTTCGCGA
>JAEUHO010000052.1 GCA_016795345.1 Planctomycetia bacterium
GGCCGACCTCGGCCCCCCCCACGACCGGCGCGACCCCCGCGCCCGCCGACGCGCAACCCGCGCCCGCCGACGCGCGCGGGCGGCTCGCGGCCTTGCTCGCCAGCGCCACCGCGCTGCCCCGACCCGACGCCGCCGTGCGCGAAGCCTGGGTGCTCGCGTCGTTCGACCCCGACCCGCGGGTCCGTGAGGCGGCCGCCCTCCTGCTCGCGCTCGCGGAAACGACGTCGCCGCCGCCGACGCCCCCACCGTCCCCCGCCGCGCGCGGCGCACCGGTGGACGCCGCGGCGGGGACGCCGGCCGCGGTGCGCGCGCCATGACGCGGGGCGGCGCTCGGAGCATCCGACCGGGCCCGGGCCGGCCTCGGCGTGCGCACGCGTGTCGGCCGGGTGCCTCGCGGCTCGGCGCGATCGTCACGGCGTGGATCGTCGCGGCGACGACGGGCGTCGGCGGCGGTGCGCGCCGCGCGACCGCGGGCCCGCTCGAGGCCCGGCAGCGGTGGAAGGAGGCCCAGGCCCTCGACGCCGCGCCCTGGCGCGACCGGCTGGCGGCGTTCCGCGCGGTGCGCCGCGAGGCGGCCCCGACCGACGGCTACGCCGCCCGCGCGCTCCTCGCCGAGGCACGCGTGCTGCGCGAGGCCGCGTACCGGGCCGCCGCGGCCGCGACGGAGGCCGTGGCCGCGAACGGCGGCGGCCGACGCGACCCCGACCGCCTCGGGCACGCGTTGTCGGCGGCGCGCGCGCTCGTGGCCGACGAGGACGCGCGCGGGGCGCGACCGCTGCTGCTCGACGTGGTGGAGGCCGGCGGGTCGTCGGCGCCGGCGTTCACCGGGCCCGCGCTCGAGCTGCTCGGCCGCCTCGCGTCGGACCGGGGCGACGACGACGCGCTCGCGCGGCTCGTCCGCCGCGCGGCCGACGAGACACCCGAGCGCTGGGACACGCGGCTGCGGCTGCTCGACCTCGTCGGCCTGCGGGCCCTGCGCCGCGGGGCCCGCGACGACGCCGAACGCGCGCTCAAGGAGCAGAAGCGCCTGTTCACCGCGGCGCGACGCGAGGGCGAGGCGGCCGAGCGCGTCGCGGGCCGGGCGTGGCTGGGCCTCGAGCTGCCGAAGCTCCTCGACACGCGGTGACGCGCGGGGACGCGGTCGGCCCCCCCGCCGACGGCGAGCGGGCCTCGCGGTCCCGGGGCGGGGTCGGTCGCGTGCGGCCTCGCCGCGCCGGACGGGTGACCACACCGTCACCCGCTCCTCCGGCCCCGCGCGCGCGGGCCGCGAAGCGTCGGGACCGGAGGCGAGCGGGCCTCGCGGTCGCGGGACGGGATCGTGCTACGGACGGCCGATGCCGCGGTACTCGAAGCCGGCCGCCCGCACGGTCGGCGGGTCGAAGACGTTGCGGCCGTCGAAGATCACCGGCGTCTTGAGGAGCTGCTTCACGCGCGCGAGATCGACGCCGCGGTACTCGTTCCACTCGGTGACGACGAGGAGCGCGTCGGCGCCGGGCAGCGCGTCGTACGGGTCCTCGACGTAGCGGACGGCGTCGCCCGCGACGGCGCGGAACGTGCCGATGGCCTCGGGGTCGCTCGCGACGACCGTCGCGCCGAGCGCGCGCAGGCCCTTCACGATCTCGAGGGCCGGCGCCTCGCGGACGTCGTCGGTGCGCGGCTTGAACGCGAGGCCCCACATCGCGAACGTGCGGCCCTTGAGGTCCTTGCCGAACTTGGACGTGACGCGGTGGACGAGGACGTGCTTCTGCTCGTCGTTCACCTTCTCGACCGCCGTCGCGATCTGCATCGCGACGCCGTGGGCCTTGCCGACGTGGATGAGGCCCTGGGTGTCCTTCGGGAAACACGAGCCGCCGTACCCGCAGCCGGGGAAGAGGAACGCGGGGCCGATGCGGGCGTCGCTGCCCATGCCGCGGCGGACGTCGTCGACGTCGGCGCCGACGGCGTCGCAGAGGCGGGCGACCTCGTTCATGAAGGAGACGCGCGTCGCGAGCATCGCGTTGCTCGCGTACTTCGTGAGCTCGGCCGACTCGTTCGACATGCGGAGGATCGGGCGGCCCGTGCGGACGAACGGGTCGTAGAGCCGGCGCATGACGTCGAACGCGCCGTCGTCGGTCGTGCCGATGACGACGCGGTCGGGCTTCAGGAAGTCCTCGACGGCGGCGCCTTCCTTGAGGAACTCGGGGTTGTTGACGACGTGCACCGGGAACTTCGCGTGCTTCGCGACGAGGGCCTTGACGCGCTTCGCCGTGCCGACGGGCACGGTGCTCTTGAGGACCAGCACCGTCGGGCCCGTCAGGGCCTTCAGGCAGTCGACGGTCGCGGCGTCGACGTAGCGCAGGTCGGGGGCGCCGCCCTCGCCCTCGGGGGTGCCGACGGCGATGAAGACCGCCACCGCGCCGGGCATGGCGTCGGCGTGGGAGGTCGTGAACGTTAGCCGCTTCTCGCGGATCGAGCGGGCCATGAGGTCGCCGAGGCCCGGCTCGTAGATCGGCACCTCGCCGAGCCGCATCCGCTCGACCTTCTTGGCGTCCGTGTCCACGCAGACCACGTCGTGGCCCGCGTCCGCGAAGCAGACGCCGGCCACCAGCCCGACGTACCCGGTCCCGACGACGGCGATGCGCATGCGAGGCTCCACACGCCCCCGGACGGGGCGACCCGACCGATGGTCGGGCACGATCCCCCCGGTGGCGAGGATTCTCGCGACGCCCCCCGTGCGCGTCCTACCGCCGCGCGCGCACGCGCCGCGGGCCCACCTCGGCGGCCTCCTCGGGCACGTAGTACTCGTACGCCTTCGACGGCGCGGTCACGACGTCGAACGCGTACCGCGGCCGGAAGCCGATGCGGAACGTGCGGGCCTCGCCGCCGGGCAGGTCCCGCAGGTAGAGGACGATCGCGGTCTCGGCCCGCTCCGCGCGCTCGAACCCGTCGCCGCGCACGTCGTCGGGCTCGACGTCGCAGCCCGGCGGGATCCCGATCTCGAGGGTGACCACCGAGGCCGTCTTCGCCGTCGGGTTCGACACGGTGACCGTCGCGTCGTACCGCGGTCCGACGGTCAGGACCTCCGCGGGCCACGTGACCTCGAGCGCCAGGCGGCCGCGCCGCTCGCGCGAGCGGTCCCAGGGCACCCACGACGTGCGCGAGACCGTCGCCCGCACGCTCGCGCCGCCGCGCACCGTCACGCTGACCGGCGCCCCGCCGCCGTCCCCGAGGTCGAGGTGCACGGGCTCGAACTCGCGACCGTCCACCTCCACCGTGCGCACGCCCCCGTGTCCGTCGTCGATCGTCACCTCGCCGTGCGCCGGCAGGGGCGCGGGCGAGGCCAGCAGCGCCTCCATCGCGAGGACCGTGCTCTGCGTGGTCCCGAAGCGGCCGTCGCGTCGACGCCAGGCGAGGAGGCGGTCGAGGGCTCGGGACGCAAGGCCCGCGTGCCGCCCGTCGGCGAGCAGCGCGAGGATCGCGAGCGCGGTCGCCTCGATCCGCGCCGACTCCCCTCGCGCCCCGATGTTCGTGTCCCCGGTCGGCGCCCAGAGGACGCCGTGCTCGTCGCCGGATCGCAGCGCGACCAACCGGTCCACGAGGGCGTGCCCGGCGGGGCTCGCGTGGTCCGCCGTGAGCAGCGCCAGCGCGGCGAGCGCGACGGCGTACGGGTCCGTCGTCTCGGCGGCGTGGGCCTCGAGGAACGCGTTCGCCGGCGCTGACGGCGCCCCGGCCCGCGCGAACGCCCAGGCGACGTACGCCGTGCGCGCGAACGTGCGGAGCGGCCGATCTTCGGGCGGAAGCGCCGACGCCCCGTCGGGCGACCACGATCCGTCCGGCTGCTGATGCGCCACGAGCCACGCGCGGATCCGGGCGACGAGGGCCTCGTCGACGGGGTGGACCGCGGCGATCGCGTGGAACTCGAGGAGCGCGTGCGCCGTGAGGAACGCGTCCGCGGGCGGGCGCCCCCAGAGCGCGAAGCCGCCGGGCTCGCCCGGCACCTCGAACGTCGCGAGCGTCTCGTGGCCCTCGGCGATGTACGACCGCGCGCGTCGGTCGAAGTCGGGAAGGACCTCCTGGGTCCGGCGCAGGTACGCCGTCGCGAGGACCATCGGGTACACGGTGGCGGACGTCTGCTCGAAGCAACCGTGGGGGTGCGCGAGCAACCCCTGGAAGCCCGCCACGATGTCCGCCAGGGGGCTGGGGTAGAGCGACACGCGTCGCTCGGTCCGGACGGCCTCGGGCAGCACGGGCAGCACGGCGGGGAGCGGCGCCGAAGCCGAGACCGTCGCGGACACGGTCTCGACCTCGGTGCGGGTCTCGGGGCGCACGACGACGACCCGCTCGATGGCGTCGTGCTCGGCCCCCCCCGCGACGTCCACGAGCACGCGGGCGCGCCCGGGCGCGACGGCGCGGACCCGGAACGTCACGGCGCCGGTCCCGCCCGGGCCGACGTCGGCCGCGGCCACCGCGTCGCCGACGACGGACAGCTCGCGGGAGAGGATCAGCCGCGCCACGATCGCGACGGCGGCGTCCGTCTCGTTGCGCAACGCGACGGGGACGTCCACCTCGTCGCCGACGGTGAGCTGCGGCGCGATCCACGGATCGGCGTGCAACGGCTGGGTCACGCGGAGCGACGTGGTCGCGGTGCCCACCGCGCCGTCCGAAGCCGACGCGACGAGCCGCAGGTCCCACGTCGTGAGGGCGTCCGCGAGCGGGATCGAGAGCGTGGCCCGGCCGTCGGGTCCGACGATGGCCTCGGGCACGAAGCACAGCGTCGGGGAGAAGTCCTTGCGCACCATGATCGGATCCGGCGGGAACAGCCGTCCCCCTCCCCCGGCCCGGAGGTTCCGGTGCCCCCCTCGGCCAACGAACCCGCCGCCGACGCCCCCCCCGATGGCGAGGAGCGTGTCGTTCGCGATGGGCCCCAGGAGGTCCGCGACGTCGCATCCGCCGACGAACCCCTCCTCGCCCAGGATGCGCGGTCTGCCGCGGTCCGCCGCGCGCAGCGCGAGGAACCGCAGCCACCGCCCGAGGCGGCCCCCGAGCTCCGACGGCGTCGCCGCCGTCCACGACCCGCTGAACGCCGTGCCCGGCGCGAGCCGCAGCCCCGGCCCCGCGCTGCGCCACGGAGCGGACGACGCGTCCGACGGGGACCACCACCAGGCCGATCGCTCCGCGACCGCCGGACGACCGAACACGAACGGTATGCCCCAGGGGTCGACGAGGTCGCGCGCGTCGAGCCGCCCGTCCAACACCAGCCCGCGCAGCAGTTCCTGAAGGCTGCTCGCCGTCCGAGCGCGCGCGAGGGGCACGGCGCGACACGCTTCGACCCAGGCGGCGCGCGCGCGCGTGCCCGCGGCGACCGCGAGCTCCGCGGCGGCGCGGTCGGCGGCCTCCTGGCGCTTTGGCGCATCGCGGAACCGGAGCGGGAGCTCGCGCGCGAGATCGGGGCTACGCATCTCGCCAAGGAGCAGCCGAACCTCGTCGCGGGACGCCGGGCGGCCGAGCTCCGCGGCGCGAGCGACGTCCGCGATCGGCGAACCGACGGGGACGACGTCGAAGACCTCTTCGTGGCCCGGCGCCCACGGGGCGAGCGAGAGCAACGCGCGATCGACGCCCCAGTACCCGAGCACCGCGGCGGTCGGGAGGCCCGCCCGATCGCGCACCGACACCTCGATCGTCGCCGACTCGGCGGGCCGCCACGAATCCGCAGCGGGCCTCGCGTCCACCGACAACGACCGCCCCCGCACGACGAGCACGCCGACGGTCGAGCCCACCGGCGTGTCGCCGTCGAGACGCCAGGCCCGGACGTCGAGCATGCCCGCGAGCGCCGGCGTGAGCGGCACGGACAGCGTCGCGCGGCCGCCGACCACGGTCACGTGCGTGGCGAGGAGCGACACGCCGCCGCGGACGAGTTCGACGAACACCACCCCGTCGCGACCGAAGACCTCGACCAAGAGCGGGTTACCGACCGTCAGGACGCCGGCCGGCCGGCGGACGAGGGGACGCGCCGAGAACGGATCGAGGGCGTCGATCCACCGGTGGACGCCGTCCTGCGGCACGCAGAGGTCGACGATCGACGTCGTCGGCAGGATCGTGACGACCGCGACGCCGGAGGCCGGGATCTCGACGTCGTGCGCGACGGTGCCGGCGGCGGAGTCGGGGACGTGGGCGAGCGTCCGCCCGGTCACCGTGAGCGTCACGCGGCGCGGCGTCGGCGAACGGAGCTCGACACGACACGGACGCCCGACGATCGCTTCGTCGAGCGCGCGGATCGAGACGGTGGGCGGGGCTCCCGGGGCCGGGCGCGGGACGGTGACGGCGACCGCTCGACGGACGACACGGCCGTCCGCGTCGGTCACGCGGATCTCGGCGGCCTCGCGCAGCGTGCGCGTGTGCCCCTCGGCGAGGAGTTCCGCGGTCGCACGACCGGACGCGTCGGTGGTGGTGGCCTCGACGGACGGCTCGAGCCCTTCGAGCGCGCGCTCGAACGCGACCTTCGCGCCGACGACCGGCGCGCCGTTGACGTATCGCGCGGTGACGACGACGGGCGCGCGTTCGCCGGGGCGGAGCGTGAGCTCCGCGGGCACCACGTCCACCGAGAACGTCGGGACCTCGAAGGCACGGACCGCGAGCTTCGCCTCGGCGGTGACGCCGCCCGCGCGCGCGACGACGACGAGCGGGCCCGGCTCGACGCCGGAGAGCCGGAACGACGTGGCCGCGATGCCGTGGGCGGAGGTCGTGACGGTCTTCTCGGCGGTCCCGAGTTTCACCACGACCTCGCGGGCCGCGACGGGCGCGCCGGAGGCCGCGCGATGGACCATCAACCGCACGTGGACCTCGTCGTCGGGGCGGTAGAGCGGGCGGTCCACGACGACCGAGATGCGGAGCCCGCTACGGATCGTGATCGGGAACGGCTCGTCGTCGAGCCGGAGCTCCGCGGGGCCTTCGGCGGCGTCGTCGGGCACCCTGAGCGCGCCGTCGGCGGTGCCGGCGGCGTCGGTCGTGAACGTGCGCTCGTCGAGGACTCGGTCGCCCTGGCGGAGCGCGAGCCGGACGGCTGTGCCGGGGACGGGCGCGGCGGTCTTCGAGTTCACGGAGAGGACGCGCGGGGCGAAGGTCGCGCCGACCTCGGCGACGGAGCCGGAGAGGAGGCGGCGTTCGGCGGTGCCGACGAGGTCGGCGATCGTCGGCGCGGCGCGGAGGCGGACGCGGGTCGCCGCGGTGACGACGAGCCGGTGACGGAAGGGGTCGAGGGCGGGGTCCGGGCAGCGGACGCGGACGGTGCCGTCGCGCGCGACGGCGGCCGTCGCGACGTCGCGGCCCTCGAGATCGCACAGCGCGGCGGCGGCCGGCACCGACCGGAAGCGGACGATCACGTCGTCCCCGTCGCGATGTGCCTCGAGGACCTCGAGGGGATCCTGCGGCAGCCGGACGAGGGCGGGCGAGGTGCGGAGCAGGTCGAGGCAGCGCACGAACAGGGTGTCGCTCTGGCTCGCGTGGGTTCGCTCGAGCAGGGCCGCGGGATCGACGTCGCCGACGTCCTCTCCGTCGGCCGCCGTTCGAACGACGCGCGTGCCGAGGCGGATCGCCGACCGCAGGGCCGCCGCGTCGCCCGCGAACCGCACGGGACCGTCGACGAGCATGAGGGGGACGGCGTGCGCGTCGCAGGCGAGCACGTCCACGAACGTGAAGTCGATGCCCGTCTCGCTCCGGAGCAGGCTGGAGACGTCGGCGAGGACGGCGGTGCGCGCCGCGAGGGCGCGCGCCCGCTCGGACAGGCCCTCCGAGTCGACCAAGACGTTGCCGGCGTCCGGGCCGAACTCCGGGGCGTCGGGCGCGTCCGGATCGCGTTCGCGCGCGGCCTCCGCGGCCTCGGCGGCGTCGAAGGCGGCGAGGGTCTCGGGGGGGACGAGGTCGAGGAGCCGGCGCGGCGGCGCGGCGGGGACGAGCAGGCCGACGGTGACGCTCCCGGCGGTCGGGGCGCCGTCGGGGCCGAAGACGACGCTCGGCGGCGGGCCCGCCCACCGGCGGTCGGGGACGGCGGCCCCGGGCCGCGGGGCGACGACGGCGATCCCGGCCGCCGCGACCGCCGCCAGCATGGCGCCCGCGACGATCGCGAAGGCGAGGAACCGCGGAATCGACGACCAGCGGGCCATGGCGGGGGGAACGGCGCCGATCGGGTCGGGGTTCGAAGGAACCTGCCGCCTGTCGTCCGCCGGGGGGGCGCCCCTTCGTGGGGTTGACGCGGTCCGCCCGGGGGCTACCTTCCTCGCCGGCACCCAGCGGGGGTGTAGCTCAGTTGGTTAGAGCGCCGGCCTGTCAAGCCGGAGGTCACGGGTTCGAGTCCCGCCACTCCCGCCATTCATACCGCCCGCAAACCCCCATTGGGGCGTGGTTTACGGCGGTTCCCGCTTTCGCGCTCTCACGCGCGCCGGACGTAGGGAGCGGTCCGTCCCAGCACG
>JAEUHO010000119.1 GCA_016795345.1 Planctomycetia bacterium
CAGCGGCGCGTCGAGGGCCTCGGCGCCCGCCGTCAGGAGGACGTTGGCGAGCGCGAGCGGGAAGAACCAGCGCCAGCAGATGTTCATCAGCTGGTCGTAGCGGAAGCGCGGGAGCGTCCACCGGATCCAGATGTAGACGAACAGCAGGAAGAGCGTCTTCGCGAGGAAGACGCCGAGGCCGAGGGTCCAGTGGATGCGCTCGAGGCCGAACGCCGACCACCCGCCGAGGAACAGCGTCGTCACGAGGGCCGACGACACGATCATCGCCATGTACTCGCCCAGGAAGAACAGCGCGAACTTCATGGACGAGTACTCGGTGTGGTACCCGGCCACCAGCTCGGTCTCGGCCTCGGGGAGGTCGAAGGGCAGGCGGTTCGTCTCGGCGTAGGACGCCGTGAGGAAGAGGAAGAACGCGAGGGGCTGCCGCCAGAGGAACCAGCCGTGCGAGGCCTGGTCCTCGACGATCCGGCCGAGGTGGAGCGAGCCGACCGAGAGGAGCACGCCGACGGTCGAGATGCCGAGGACGACCTCGTACGAGATCATCTGCGCGCTCGACCGCACGCCGCCGAGCAGCGCGTACTTGCTGTTGCTCGCCCAGCCGCCGAGCGTGATGCCGTAGACGCCGAGGCTCGCGATCGAGAGGACGAACAGCAGGCCGACGTCGAGGTCGGCGATCTGGAGGCCCGGCGCGAACGGGATCACGGCGAACGTCACCATCGCCGGCACCAGCGTGATCGCCGGCGCGAGGATGTACATCCACTTGTGGACGTGGGCGGGGACCACGTCCTCCTTGAAGATGAACTTGCCGAGGTCGGCGATGGACTGGCCGAGGCCGAACCAGCCCACGCGGTTCGGGCCGACGCGGTCCTGCATGGCCGCCGAGACGCGGCGCTCGGCCCAGACGAGGACGGCGCCGAGGCCGAGCATCACGTGCGCGACCAGGAGCACCTTGCCGACGATGATCAGGACGTCGACGAGGGAGAGCGCGAGGACGACGGGGGAGGTCATCAGCGGGTCCTCGAGGCGGGGGCGGCGACGGTGCGGGGCGCGGCCGGGGCGAACTCGACCTCCGGGACCGCGAGGCCCGCGGGCGCGACGGCCCCGCGGACCGCGGCGACGACGTCGGCGTGGGTCCACGGGGTGGCGGCCGCGTCGAGGCCGAGGCGGATCTCCTCGAGCACCTCGAGGGGCGCGCGTAGGTCGCGCGGGCCCGCGGCGCGGCAGCGGCGGATGGGCTGCACGATGCCGTCCACGTTGGCGAGCAGGCCGTCCCGCTCGGCCCACGTGGGCAGCGGGAAGACCACCCGCGCCGTGGGCGGGACGTCCGCGCCGTCGGTGACGAACGCGACGACGGGGTCGGCGCCGTCGCGCAGCGCCTTGGGCACCGCGTCGCCGCGCTCGACGAACAGGAGGGCGGCCGGGGCCGGCGCCGCGGCGCGCGCGAACCCGAGCGCCTCCGCGCCGCGCTGGTTCGCGCCCTTCTCGTTGACGATCAGGAAGCCGTCCTCGTCCTGGCCGACGCGCGAGGCGTACTTGAGGTCGCCCCGGCCCGCGACGGCCTTCAGCAGGAAGAGCTCCTCGAGGGTCGCGCCGGCGTCGGCGAGCACGCCGCCGCGGGCCGCGTCGCGCAGGGCCTCGACGGCCGCGTCGATCGCGTCCTCCCAGCCGACCTCGGCGAACTCGCCCGCCCGGGCGCTCGTGCGCACGCGCGGCGTCGTGAGGCGCGTCGGCGCGTTGGCGTGGCCGTAGCCGAGCCGGCCGGCGTCGCACATCCACCAGCGGTTGACGTCCTGGTTCTCGCGCGGGGTCATGCGGAGCACGCGGCCGCCGCGGGCCCCCACCGTCACGTTGCAGCCGCGGGCGCAGCCCGTGCAGACGGACTCGGTGAAGTCCATGAACCACACGCGGCTCTCGAACCGGAAGTCCTTCGACGTCAGGGCCCCGACCGGGCACAGGTCGATGATGTTCATGGCGTAGGGCGTCGTGAACTCGCCCTTGCTCGTCATGATCACCATCTCCTTGTCGCCGCGGGCGCCCATGGAGAGCTCGTGCGTCTGGGTGATCTCGTCGGTGAAGCGCACGCAGCGGGTGCACTTGATGCAGCGCTCGCCGTCGTAGACGATCTTCGCGCCGAACGGCACGTTCTTCGGCAGGTGCGTCTTCTCGACCGGCGTCCGCGTGGTGGGGTGGCCGAAGTCGAAGGCGTAGTCCTGCAGCTTGCACTCGCCGGCCTGGTCGCAGATCGGGCAGTCGAGCGGGTGGTTGACGAGCAGCATCTCCATCACGCCGGCGCGCGCCTCGGTGGCCTGCGCGCTCTTCGTGTGGACGACCATGCCGTCCGTCGCCTGGACGTAGCACGCGATCTGCGGCTTCGGGGTCTTCTCGACCTCGACCATGCAGATGCGGCAGTTGCCCGCGACCGAGAGACCCGGGTGGTAGCAGTAGTGCGGGATCTCGATCCCGTTCGCCTGGGCGACCTGGATGATGGTCTGGCCCGGGGCGAACTCGAGCACCCGCCCGTCGATGGTGATCTTCGGCATCGGGGTCAGGCTCCGGCCGGCGTCGGGGCCGGGGTCATCTTCGCGAGGAACTCCCCGCGGAACTTCCGGACGATGCTGCGCACGGGCCAGACGGCCGCGTCCGCGAGGAAGCAGATCGTGCGCCCCTCGATGCCCTTGAAGAGGGACTCGAGGAGGTCGAGGTCGCCCGGCTGGCCGTCGCCGTCGGCGACGCGGCGGAAGACCTTCTCCATCCAGTGGCAGCCCTCGCGGCACGGCGTGCACTGGCCGCACGACTCGTGGCCGAAGAAGTGCGCGATGTTCACGCACGCCTCGACCATGTCGCAGGTGTCGTCCATCACGATCGCGGTGCCCGTGCCGAGGCCCGAGCCGACCTTGACCAGCTCGTCGAAGCCCATCTTCACGTCGAGCTCGCTGTCGAGCAGCACCGGCATCGAGATGCCGCCGGGGATCACCGCCTTGATCTTGCGGCCCGGGAGCGGCCCGCCGCCGTAGCCGTACACCAGCTCGCGCAGCGTGATGCCCGGCTCGAACTCCCACAGGCCCGGGTTGCGGACCTGGCCGGAGACGCCCATGAGCTTCGTGCCCGTGCTGCCGTTGCTGCGCGGGTTCGCGGGGTCGGGCGGGATGCCCTGCTTCGCGAACGCCTCGCCGCCGTGCGCCACGATCCACGGCACGTGGGAGAGCGTCTCGACGTTGTTGATGATCGTCGGGCAGCGGAACACGCCCTCGACCGCGGGGAACGGCGGCTTGATGCGGGGGTGGCCGCGCTTGCCCTCGAGCGACTCGAGCAGGCCCGTCTCCTCGCCGCAGATGTACGCGCCCGCGCCCGGGTGGACCCACACCTCGCACGAGAACTTCGTGCCGAGGATGTCCTTGCCCACGAGGCCCGCGGCGCGCGCCTCGGCGATGGCCCCCTCGAGGCGGCGGATCGAGTTCGGGTACTCGCCGCGCACGTAGATGAACACCGCCGACGCCTCGATCGCGTACGCCGAGACCAGCGCGCCCTCGACCACGAGGTGCGGGTCGCGCTCCATCAGGTAGCGGTCCTTGAAGGCGCCCGGCTCGCTCTCGTCCGCGTTCATCACGAGGTACGTGGGCTTGCCGGTGTTCTTCGCGACGAACGACCACTTCATGCCCGTCGGGAAGCCGGCGCCGCCGCGGCCGCGCAGCCGGCTCTTCTTGACCTCCTCGGTCACCTGGGCGGGCGTCATGGTGCGGAGCGCCTTCTCCAGCGACTGGTAGGCGCCGCGCGGGCGCGCCACGGCGAGCGTGTGCGCGTTCGGCACGTCGAAGTTCTTGGAGAGGACCTTCGTCTGCGGGTACAGGCCGGTCGCCACGTCGTCGCTCCCCTACTTCAGCCCGTCGAGGAGCTTCTCGAGCCCCTCGGGGGTCACGTTGACGTGCGCGTCCTCGTTCACGAAGAGCGCGGGGGCCACCTCGCAGAGCCCGAGGCACTCGACCTCGGACACCGTGAAGCGGCGGGCCTCGTCGGTCTGGCCGGGCCGCAGCCCGGTCTTCCGCTCGAGGCAGCGCGTGAGCTCGCCCGCGCCCCGCAGCCAGCACGACAGCGTGCG
The DNA here is from genome assembly GCA_016795345.1 of Planctomycetia bacterium. Classification (GTDB taxonomy): domain Bacteria; phylum Planctomycetota; class PLA2; order PLA2; family JAEUHO01; genus JAEUHO01. The sequence continues at coordinate 4,097 of JAEUHO010000119.1, forward strand.
GCAGACCTGGACGTGGTGGCGGCCCACGGGCTTCGTGTTGAACATCGTGTAGAAGGTCACGACGCCGCGGACGTGCTGGTCGGACACGCCGAGGTACTGCGCGACGCCCGCCTCGACCTCGGGGCTGATCCAGCCGTCGAAGCGCTTCTGGGCGAGGTGCAGGATCGGGATGAGCGCGGCGGCCCGCTGCGGGTAGCGGGCGATGAGCGCCTCGCACGCCGCCTTGAGGTCGTCGGGCGGGAACGGCACCGGCGTCGGCGGGACGACCGCCGGGGCGGGCGTCTTGCGCGGCGCGGTCGCGGCGGCGGCGGCGCCCGCGGCCGTCGCGGCCTTCGCGGGGCCGGACGCCGGCGCGACGCCCGCGGGGGCGCCGGCGGCCTCGGCGTACCCGCCGCCGCGCGTGCCGCGGGCGGGGGGCTGGTTCGCGTCGCGCGGCTCGCGCGGGCGCGGGTCGCCTCCGGTCGGGGGCGGAGAGACGGCGGGCGGGGTCACTTGTCGCACTCCCCCATCACGAAGTCGAGGGACCCGAGCACGGCGACGGAGTCGGAGAGCATCCGGCCGGGCAGGATCTCCTTCAGGACCTGCAGGTTGACGAACGACGGCGCGCGCATCTTGAGGCGCCAGGGCGCCGCGCCCCCCTCGGACCGCACGTAGTAGCCGTGCACGCCCTTCGGGTTCTCGATGTAGCTCACCACCTCGCCCTTCGGCGGGTTCATCTCGCCCGTGATGAGCATGAACTGGTGGATCAGCTCCTCCATGCCCGTCAGCACGCGCGTCTTCTCGGGCAGGACGAACTTCGGGGCGTCGGCGAGGATCGGCCCCTTGGGCATCTTGTCGATGGCCTGGATCACGATCCGCGCGCTCTGGCGGACCTCCTCGAGGCGCACGAGGTAGCGGTCGTAGGCGTCGCCGCGGGTGCCCACCGGCACGTCGAAGTCGTACTGCTCGTAGCCGAAGTACGGGTGGTCCTTGCGGGTGTCGTAGCCGACGCCGGAGCCGCGCAGGCACGGGCCCGTGAGCCCGTACGACAGCGCCGTCGCGCGGTCGATGATGCCGACGCCCTCGTTGCGGAGCATCCAGATCCGGTTGCGGGTGAGCAGCTCCTCCCACTCGTCGACCTTCTTCGGGAGCCCCTCGCAGAACGCGCGGACCTCGGCCAGCCAGCCCGCGTCCGCGTCGCGCGCGACGCCGCCGACGCGCGTGTAGCTCGTCGTGAAACGGGCGCCGGTCAGGAACTCGAAGAAGTTGTAGAGCGTCTCGCGCTCCGTGAAGGTGTAGAGGAACACCGTCATGGCGCCGACGTCCATCGAGTAGGCGCCGAGCCCGAGCAGGTGGCTCGAGATGCGGGCCAGCTCGCAGACGACCACGCGCAGCGCGTTGGCGCGCGGTGGGGCCTCGATGCCGCAGACCTTCTCGGCGGCGAGCGCGATGGCGCAGTTGTTCGACAGCGGCGCGAGGTAGTCGAGGCGGTCGGTGTACGGGATGAACCGGTGGTACCCGAGGGTCTCGCCGATCTTCTCCATGCCGCGGTGCAGGTAGCCCACGTCGGGCGTCGCCTTGCAGATCCGCTCGCCGTCCACCTCGAGCACGATGCGCAGCACGCCGTGCGTGGACGGGTGGGACGGCCCCATGTTGAGGACCATCCGCTCGCCGATCTCGCCCTCGACCTCCAGGCGGATCTCGCCGGCGTCGACGGTCGGGGGCGCGGCCCGGGCGGGCGCGGGGCTCGGGGCCGGGTCGTTCTTCGTGGCAGCGTCGGGGACCATGGTTCCTCGCCCGTCAGTCGCGGAACTTCAGGTGGCCTTCCATGGGGAAGTCCTTGCGGAGCGGCCAGCCGTCGTAGTCCTGGGGCATGTAGATGCGGGTCAGCTCGGGGTGGCCCTCGAACGGGATCCCGAACATGTCGTACGTCTCGCGCTCGGCCCAGTCCGCGGAGCGGAAGAGCGGCGTCAGCGACGGGCAGGCCTCGCCGTCGGCGACGCGGGTCTTGAGCAGCAGCACGTCGTGGGTGGTCGAGTTCTCGACCACGGCCACGACCGTGAACCGCGGCGTCCGGTCGGGGTAGTCCACCGCGCTGTGGTCGAGCAGCAGGTCGAACCCGTGCTCCTTCTTGAGCGTGGCGAACGCCTCGACCCAGCGGGCCTTCTCGAGCAGGGCCGCGGGCGTCGCGCGGAACCTCGGCGCGGCGCCGGTGGCCGCGTAGTCGCACCACCGCGCGCCGAGCGCGGAGAGCGCGTACGCCACCGCGGTCTTCACCGTCGGGGGCGCGTCGTTCGTGTAGCCGATCGAGCTCACGGGGCCTCCTCGGTCACCGCTGCCGGACGGGGGGCGTGCCCGTCTCGACGCCGGCCTTCGGTCGCGCGCCCTCGACGTACCGGTCCGCGGCCTGCGCGAGCGCCGGGGCCGCCATCTCGCCGCGGCCCGAGACCGCCACGAGGCCGCCCTTCGCCACGGGCGCGTCGCCGGCGTCGAGCGCCAGCCGGTACGAACGGTCGCGCTCGATCTTCTTCTGCAGCTGCAGCAGGCAGTTGAGCACCGCGTCCGGGCGCGGCGGGCAGCCCGGGATGTAGAAGTCCACCGGGATGAACTCGTCGATGCCCTGCACGACCGGGTACGAGCGGAACATGCCGCCCGACGACGCGCAGGCGCCCATGGCGATCACCCACCGCGGCTCGGCCATCTGGTCGTAGAGCCGCGTCATCACCTGGGCCATCTTGTAGGTCAGGGTGCCCGCGACGAGCAGCAGGTCGGCCTGGCGGGGCGAGAACCGCGCCACCTCCATGCCGAACCGCGACATGTCGTAGCGGCTGCACGCGGTGGCCATGAACTCGATGCCGCAGCACGACAGGCCGAGCGGCAGGGGCCACACGCTGTTCTTCCGGCACCAGTTCACCATCGACTGGAGCGTGGACAGCAGGAAGCCGCCCTCGGTCGAGCCGGTGGCGGAGACGACGTCGGCGGTCGCGGCGGAGTCGGCCATGGGGAGGGATCCTCGTGCGGGGACGCGGAAGGGGACGGGAGGGGACCTCTGGGAGGCTACCGAGCCGCGGGCGCCCGGCGCCCTACTCCTGCGACCAGTCGACCGCGCCCTTGCGCATCACGTACCACCATCCGAAGAACAGGATGCCCGCGAAGACGAGCATCTCGACGAAGAGGAACACCTGCCGTCCGGGGGTCTGGAAGTACGCGGCCCACGGGAACAGGAACACCACTTCGATGTCGAACAGGACGAACAGGAGCGCCACCAGGTAGAACTTCACGCTGAACTTCGCGTGGGCGTCGGTGATCGGCGGCAGGCCGCACTCGTACGCGGCGTCCTTCACCGGGTTGTGCTGGCCCTTCGTGCCCGCCAGCCACGACACGACGAGGTTCAGCGCCGCGAACGACGTCGCGAAGAGCAGCATCACGAGGACCGGGAGGTAGTCCACGATCTGGTCGCCAGTCGCGAGCAAGGGGACCATCGGCGGCTCCACAAGCGAGGCTACGATTCGGGAGAGCGGGCGCATGCGACGGGCCCGGGCCCGACGCGGCGGACCGCGACGGAGGGGCGCCGTCCCGGGCGTGGGGCCCGGGGCCGGCCGGGGTCCTGCGACGCCCCGCCGGGTCGCGCATTGAACGGTCCCCCTCCGACGGAGTCCACCGAATACAGATGCGGACCGAACGGCTCACGGACTCCGACGTAACCCGTTGTCGGGAATCACGTTAGGGGACCGAATTCCTCCCCCTGCCCCCCCGCGGGCCTCGCGTCCGGAGTCCGCGACCGCCCATCCCCCGGTCCCCCCGGGCCGCGACCCCGGTTTCGGGGACGCAAGGCCCGGCCCGTTTCGTGCATTCTACAATCGAATCCGCCGCCGCGCCCGGCCCGCGGTCACTTCGCCGGCCGCACCGGCGTGAGCTCGACGCGCTTCGACGTGCCGTCGACGAGGAGCTCGTAGGCCGCGTTCGTGGCGAGGTCCTTGTGGACGGTCGTCTTCCGCGTCGCGGCGGGCCCCGGCCACACGACGGTGACCGTCGCGGTCGCGGCCTTGCCGACGCCCACGTTGATCCGCGGGTCGTCGGTGCCGAGGAACGACTGGCAGCGGTACACCGGGAAGGTCTGCCGGACGCCGTCCTCGGTCTCGACGCGCACCGTGGCGCCGATCGCCTCGACGTTGCCCGCCTCGCCGCGGGGCATCAGCTTGAGCCACCGGCGCGACGGGTCGGCGGGCAGGTCGTTGCGCAGGAACGTCGGCGTGTCGTTCATGCTGCCGACGAGCACGTCCACGTCGCCGTCGTTGTCGAAGTCGGCGAAACACGCCGCGCGGTTGCACTTCTTCACCTCGAGGCCGTCGCCCGCGTAGATGTCCTCGGGCTTGAGCCACGCCGGCGGCTTCGCGCTGGGCCCCTTGAACGGCTTCGGGCCCACCTCGCGGTAGCGCAGCTTCGACGCGTCGAGGCACTCGAAGACGGCCGGGTACTGCTCGTAGGCGGTGCCCGTCTTGTCGAACAGGTCCACCTCCTTGTAGACGTGGCCGTTGGCGACGAAGAGGTCGAGGTCGCCGTCCAGGTCGAAGTCGTGGAAGCCGCAGCCCCACGAGAGGTCGTAGAAGACCGCCTGGCCCATGGTCTGCTGCCCGCGGTCCTTGAACGACACGCCGCCCGGGTAGCGGACGCCGATGAAGATGTTGTTGTAGTCGTGGCTGAAGTTGGTGACGAAGATGTCGAGCAGGCCGTCGCGGTTGACGTCGGCGGTGGCGCAGCCCATGGACGCCTGCGGGTTCTGGTTCTGGCCGAACTTGACGCCCAGCTCCTCCGCGACGTCGCGGAAGCGGATCTTGCCGTCCTTGTCGCGGGTCTGCTTCCAGAGGAAGTTCTCCTCGGAGTCGTTCGCGACGTAGAGGTCGAGCAGCCCGTCGTCGTCGTAGTCGAACCAGTACGACGTGAACGCGTACTTCGGCGCCTTCGGGACCATGCCGACCTCGACGGTGACGTCGCGGAACGTGCCGTCCTCCTGCTGGCGGTAGATCGAGTCGTGCTGGCCCACGAGCCCCACCGGGCCGCAGTAGGCCGGCAGCCCGCGCCACAGGCACGCGCGGCCCGGGATCTCGGTGACGGGCGTGCCCTCCTGGATCTTCTTCGCGACGCGCTGCTTCTCGACCTCCATGGCCGGGTCGGCGTAGCGCGCCACGAAGAGGTCGAGGCGGCCGTCGCCGTCGTAGTCGCCGCACGACGCGCACGTGTTCCACGAGGTGGCGTCGCCCACGAGGCCCAGCTCGGGGGCCACGTCGCGGAAGGTGCCGTTGCGCTCGTTGCGGTACAGGCGGCACGCGCCGAGGTTCGCCACGAAGAGGTCGGTCCAGCCGTCGGCGTCGTAGTCCCACGCGAGCGCGCCGAACGACCAGCGCTCGTCGGCGACGCCGGCCGCGACCGCGACGTCCTCGAAGGTGCCGTCGCCCTTGTTGCGGTAGAGGTGGTCGCGGAAGGGCGTCGCCTTCTGCGCGCGCTCGCGGAGCACGGGCCGCACCTTGCCCGGGGCCTTCGGGTCCGGCTCCCGGACGAGGTCGTAGTGGTCGAAGATGTCGCCGTCGGGGACGTAGACGTCCATCAGGCCGTCGCGGTCGAAGTCGAGGCACGCGAAGCCCGGCCCGACGGCCTCGAACAGGTACTCCTTCACGCCCGCCGTGCCGCTGTGGTTGACGGCGGTGATCCCGGACGCGGCGGAGTGGTCGGAGAAGCGGAACGCGGGGGGCGACCGGCGCTCCTGCGCCTGGGCGGCGCCCGCGCCCGCCGGGGGCGCGTTGAGGCCGCTCTCGGCCATGGGGTTCGTCATCGACGCCTTCCCACCCCCGGTCGCGGGCTTCGACGGCGGGTCCGAGGGCTCGCCGCACCGGAAGAGCAGGGCCGTCCCGACGAGGGCCGCGACGAGGACGGCGGCGGAGCGGAAGCGAACGCGGGACGTCGGCATGGAAGGAACCCCGGGACCGTCCGAACAACGCGGCCCCCGGACCGATCATCCCATCCGGGGGCGTCCGGCGCCGACCACGTTCGGGTCCGTACAATCCGGTCGCCCCCGGGGAGCCCCGATGCCGCGCCGCGCCCTCGTCGTCTGGTTGGTGCTCGCCGCGTGCCTCGGGCCCGGGCCCGGCGCGCCCGGCGCCGCCGCCGCGGACGACCCGCCCCCGGTCTTCAAGATCGCCGTCATCGCCCCCCTCTCCGGGCGGCTGGCGGCCGCCGGCGAGGAGGCCCTCGCCGGGGCCCGGGCCGCCGCGGCGTTCCACGGGGGCGGTCGCACCGTCGCCCGCAAGGTCGAGATCGTCGCGCTGGACGACGCCGACGATCCCGCGGCCGCCGAGAAGGCCCACCTCGCCGCGTTCGCCGCGAAGGTGGACGCGATCGTCGCCGCCCCCACCGGGCGCACCCTCGACGCCGTCGTCGCACGGGCGCGCAAGGCCAAGTGGGCGCCGCCCCTGCTCGTCGCCGGCGGCGCGCTCCCGACCCGCCTCTCGCTGGACCCCGGCGACCCGGTCCTCGCGCTCGGCGCGGGCGCGGTGGACGAGGCGATCGCGGTCGCGAACCTCCTCGTGCTCCCCTGCCGCGCGAAGGCGCCGGCCCTCGTCGTCGAGGACGGCCCGCGCGGCCGCGACCGCGAGGCCGCCCTCGTGCGCAACCTGGGCCACGACCGGACGTTCGTCGCGATCGTGCGCGTCGCCCCCGGCGCGGCGCTCTCCGACGCCGACAAGCGGGTGCTCGGGGACGCGAGGCCCGACCGCCTCGTCGTCGCCGGCGAGCCGGACCTCCTCGACGCGGTGCTCGCCGCAGGCCTCGGCGTGCCGGTGCTCGGCGGCGTCGGCACGCTCTCGACGGCCAGCGCGGCCGTGCGCGACGGCAAGGCGGCGGGCGCGACGTTCGTCGTCGGGACGCCGCAGCGCACGCTCGCCGGCGCGCCGCGCCCGCTCTGGGACGCGGTGGAGGCGACGACGCCCGCCGGGAAGGCCGTGTCGGTCCTCCCGCGCTCGATCGACGCGTACACGGCGGTCGAGCTGGTCGTCGAGGCCCTCGCGACGCTCCCGACGAAGGGCAAGAAGGGGCCGACGGACGCCCAGCTGCTCGCGGCGGTGCGCGACCGCCGCTACGGGCCCGACGAGAGCCGCACGCCGGTCTTCGACGTCGCGGGCCGCGCGTCGCTCTACCACTTCGGGCCGTGGACCGCGACGGAGACCGGCGTCGCGCCGACCGACCCGGGCCTCGTGCCGAACGACGCGTTCGGCCCCCTGCTCGGCCTGCGGCGGCCGACGCTCTACCGCGCCGAGCCCGGCACCCGCGTCGTGTGGGTGACGTTCGGCGACGCGACGAGCAAGCCCCCGCGCACCATCGACAAGGACCTCGCCGAGCTGGGCCTCGCGACCCGGGGCTACGAGGGCTCGCTCGACGCGTTCCTCCTCGACGAGCTCCTCGCGCGCGCGATCGGCAAGCTCCACCGCCTCTTCCTGCGCAACGAGGACGGCACGCCGATCCCGGGCGTCTCGTTCAACGTGAGCTTCACGACGGAGCGGCCGAAGGACGTGAAGCCGCAGGACACCTGGACGATGGTCTGCGCGGGCGACGACGCCGAGGCGGGCGGCCGCGCGTTCCCCGGCGAGGGCCGGGCCGAGGTGTACGCCACGTTCCTGCGCCGCACGATCTTCCAGGCGGGCGCGCTCACCCCGCGGGTCGACCACGACGACCTCGCGTGGGTGAACGGCACGCACCGGTGGCAGGGCGTGAAGCTCGAGCACCTGCGCGCCGACCAGATCCGCGCGCTCGTCGACGGGTACGCCGGCGCGTTCGCGCTCACGGGCGCGCACGAGCTGGGCCACCTCGCGGGCCTCGGCCACGACACGAGCGACGAGCGCTCCATCATGAACGTCAACGAGGGCGCCGGCCTGCGCGAGACGGCGGCGTTCTTCATCCCCTCGCACGCGACGGTGATCGAGCGGCTGATCGGCCGCGCGCCCGTGCCGAAGGAGCCGAAGAAGTGACCCGCGCCTCCCGTCTCCGCTCCGATCGGGTCCGCGCCCGCCGCGGGGCGGGCCTCGCGGTCCGCGCGCGGGGCCTGCTGGTCCCGCTGCTCGCGCTGCTCGGCCTCGCGCCGCTCCTCGGCTGCGCGTCGGACCGCCGGGACGGGCCACCGGTGGTGCGCACGAAGATCGACTACGACTCGACGCGCGACGGTCCGCGTCCGCAGGTGGTGGACGACGGGCTGCCCGCGGCGAAACCCGATCCATCGGAGTGCGACCACGTCTGGGAGGCGGTGCCGCGGGGCACGCACGCCTACCCCGACCCGTCGGATCCGCTGGGCATGGCGGTCGCGATCTGCACGCCGGTCGTCTGCACGAAGTGCGGCCTCGTGCGCCACGAGTGCCAGAAGCGCGCCAAGAAACGCCGCTGACGCCCCGGCCGCGGCGGCGCGCGGCCTGAAGCGGTTCCGGCCGCCGCGGGCCTCTCTTCCCGTCATGCCCGAACCCTCCGCCGCGACCGTGGACCGCCTCCTCGCGCACCGCGCGGGCGCGAAGCGCGTCGCCTGGGCGGTCGCGGCCGCGCCCGAGGACGTCGAGGACGCCACGCAGGATGCGTGGGTCGCGTTCCTCGAGCGTCCGCCGCCGTCCGAGGACAACCCGGAGGGTTGGTTCGCCACGGTGACGCGGCACGCGTTCCTCCGGCGCCGGCGCACCGCGGGACGGGTCGCCCGACGCGAGGCCGCCGTCGCGCGGCGCGACGAACGGCCCGCGACCGTGGACGTCGTCGCGCGCGCCGAGGCGGCGCGACGCGTGGCCGCCGCGGTCCTCGCGCTCGACGAGCCGTACCGGACCGCGCTCCTGCTGCGCTACTACGACGGGCTGCCGCCGCGCGACGTCGCCGCGCGCACCGGCGCACCGGTCGCGACGGTCCGCACGCGCCTCGCGCGCGGGATCGCGCGCCTGCGCGCCGCGCTCGCGACGCGCACGGGCGGTCGCGCCTCGTACCTCGCGGCCGTCGCGCCGCTCTGGTCACCGACGTCCGTCCCCGCGCCGACGACCACGCCGGCCCGTCTCCCGATCTCCCTCGGAGGGTCCCTCGTGCGCCTCACCTCGCTCGTCACGAACGGCGCCACGACCGCGGCGCTGACGGTCCTCGCGGTGCTGCTGTCGGCCTGGTCGGCGTGGCGGGTCGCGGGCCTCGCGTCCGACGTGGACGACCTCGCGCGTCGGCCGGCGCCGCTCGCGACGGAGGACCGTGCGCAGGAGGTCGCGGTCGCGAGCCGCCCCCCACCGCCGCTCGCGCCGTCGCCGGCCGGGCCGCCGTCGCCCGGCGCCGCGGCGCCGCCGCCGGCGGCCGACCAGGAGACGCGCCTACGGGCGCTGCAGGAGGAACTCGCGGCCACGAAGGCACTGGTCGACGAGCTCGTGGCCGAGCGGCGCGAGGCGGCGATCGCGAGCGCGGAGACGGGCGTGATCGCCGCCGGCCGCAACGTGATCAGCGCCGCGGCGCAGCTCCAGGCGTCCGCGCGGATCGACGTGGACCGCGACGGGACCGGCGAGTTCGGCGGCTTCCTCGAGATGTCCGGCGCGGTCGCGGGCCGGATGGCCTCGCCGCTGAACCCGCCCGTGCTCGCGCGCGCGTTCCGCACCCTCCTCGCGACGGGCGAGGTCGAGCGGAACGGGTACCTCTACCGCCTCTACCTCCCGGGACCGCGCGGCGTGGGCGTCGCCGAGCCGCCGACGGGGTTCGACCTCCGGGACGTGGACGCGGACCTCGCGGAGACGACGTGGTGCCTCTACGCGTGGCCGGTCGCGTACGGTCGCACGGGGCGCAAGACTTTCTTCACGAACCAGGGCGGCGACGTCCTGGCCACGGACGCGCCGTCCTACGACGGCCCGGGCCACGGGCCCGCGCCCGACGCGGCCTTCCGCCCGCTCGGTCGCGGCACGATCACCGGCCCCGCCGCGATCGGCGCCGACGGCAACGACGGCCACCCCTGGAAGCAGGTGAACTGACCTGCCCCGCGCGACGCGGTAGGCTCGCGGCATGACCCGCCTCGAGCCCCGCACCGCCGAACACGCGCGCGCGCTGTTCCCCGCGCTGCACCGCAGCCCCGTCCTGGACACCCTCGTGTGGGACGGGCCCGAAGACGAGGCCACGCTCGTCGCGTCGTACGAGGCGCAAGGCGAGCGCACGCGGCGCGGCGAGACGCACGACTTCACGATCGTCGCCGACGACGGCACGCCCGTCGGCTGCCTCTCGGTGCGGCCCGAGGCCCACGAACCGCGCCGCGGCGACCTCGGAATCCTCGTCACCGTCCCCCACCAGGGGAAGGGCCACGCGACGCGCGCCGTCGCGCTCGCGCTCGTGCACGCCTTCGAGCGCCTCGGCTGGGTCAAGTGCGAGGCGTCGGTTTTCGTGGGCAACGAACGCAGCCGCGCGCTCTTCGCGCGCCACGGCTTCGTGCTCGAGGGCACGCGGCGACGCGCGGTGTGCAAGCGCGGCGTGTGGCGCGACGAATGGCTCCTGGGGCTCACGCGCGAGGCGTGGGACGCCCGCCGCGGCGCGTGACGCACGGCGCGCGCGCAACCCGGCGCCGCGGATCTCGCACTCGCACGGTCCGCAATGGAATCGCACGACACGCCGGTTCCACGCTCCCTCCGGGGCGCGCGGGCGTATCCTCCGGTTGCTACGCAACCATCGCGAGGGACTCCCCATGAGCGATCCCAAGCACGCGGGCCCTTCGGCCCACCCCGCCCACGGGGCGTGTTGCACGCCCGCCCACGCGGCGCACGGTGCGTCCGCGGGCGCGGCTTCCTGCGCCCCGACCTCGTCGCGCCCCGCGCCGGGCCTCGACGCGCTGCTCGAGGTCCTGCCGTTCCCGGCGTACACGATCGACGCGACGGACCACGTCGTGTCGATGAACTCCGCCGCGCGGGCGCTGATGGGCCCGGGCACGGGCTCCGTCGCGGGGCAGGTCTGCCGCGACGTCTTCCACTGCCAGATGTGCGCGGTGACGTGCGCCGCGCAGGACGCGCGCAAGACCGGCGAGATCCAGCGCGAGTTCCCCGTCGACATGCACCCGACGAACGCGCCGGGCAAGCGCGTCCGCATCGACGCCGCGCCCCTCGAGAACGGCCTCGTCGCGGTCATGATCCGCGACGTCAAGGACGTGGCCGACGACGCCAAGCCCCCGGAACCCGACCTCGAGCGCGTCAAGGACGCCCTCGCCAAGACCGCGGGCAATGTCACCCTTGCGGCAGCCCTCCTCGACGTCCACCGCACTACCCTCTGGCGCTGGATGACCGAGAAGGGTCTACACAGGAAGGAGTTCCGCCCGGGGAAGACGTAAGGCCTTGAGCGGCGCGGCATGAGGAGGCGTGATCTCTCCGAGGGGAGAGCGGCCGCGCTGGGGGCGGGTCGGGGTTCGCGGGGACGCCAGGCCCGGCGCGCAACGCGGCGGGCCTGGCGTCCCCCTCCTCGTCGTCGCGCCTGCTGGCGCTCCTCCTCCTCGGGCCGCTCGCTCGCAGGACGCGGTGCAGCCCTAGCCTCGCTCGCGGCCGCTCCCGCGACCCGTCCCCATCGCGGCCGATCGCCCAGGGGAGCGCCCCTCGCGAGCCCAACCGCAGAAGCGGGGGATGCAAGCGATGGGCCTCGTGATCGGGCGCGCGAGCGGTGAAGGCGTCGCAGCGCACCGGTGCGACGGAGGTGTTGCGGGACGCGAGGCCCGCGCGGCTGCGTTGAACACGGTGGCAGACCGAGGACCCCCACGCACGTGAACCAAGGGAGGACCAGAGGCCCGACGTCGCGGGCGGAGCTCAAGCTCGACCTGCTGTGCCTCGGCGCACGCTGGACCGAACCCGGCAGGGCCGCAGGGGAACGAGGACGCGGACTGCGACGCACGCGCGCAGGCCTCGGGTCCGGCGTCGAGCTCGTCGTCGGACCGGACACCTGGGTCAACGTGCCCGTCGTCGAGCCGTTCGCCGCGAAGAGCCCGTACGAGCTCGTCGTCGGGGACGACGGCCGCGTGGATGTCCGCCGGGAGGGACGACACGTCGCCGAGGCGCGCCTCGCGCCGCGGCCCGCGTGGTACGACCGGGTCACGCCGTCGGGCCGGCCCATGCACCGCATCGCCACGATGCAGGGCACCGTCCTCGCCGTGTACGCGGGCAGCGTCTGCGAGTTCTGGGTGCGCTCCGAGCACCGGCCCGCGCGCGAGAACTGCCGCTTCTGCTCGGTGGGCCTCAACCTCGGCGCCGACGACGACCCCGCGAAGACCGAGGAGGAGATCCTCGCCACCGTCCACGCCGCGCGGCGCGAGCACCCGCTCGCGTACGTGGACTTCAACTGCGGCCACGCCGACGACGGCGGGCACCTCGACCGCCTCCTCCCCGTCGTCGCGCGCGTGAAACGCGAGACGGGCCTCCTCGTCGGCGTGCAGACGCCCCCCCACCCCGACCGCGCGCGCTGGGCCGCCCTGCGCACCGCGGGCGTCAATCGCGTGTCGTTCTGCTTCGAGCTGTTCGACCCCGAGCGCTTCCGCGAGGTCTGCCCGGGCAAACACCGCGTCCACGGGCAACGCGCCTACCTCGACGCCGTCGAGACCTGCCTCGCGCTCGGCCGCGAGGGCCCGCGCGGCGAGCCGTGGGTCGTCAACGGCGAGATGGTCGCCGGCCTCGAGCCCCCCGCCGCCACCATCGCCGGGATCGACTGGCTCGTCGCGCGCGGCGCCGTCCCGACCGTGTGCGTGTTCCGCCCGCTCGTCGGCACCGACCTCGCCCACGTCGCGCCCCCGCGGCCCGAGGTCGTGCGCCCCGTCTTCGCGACGCTCTACGAACGCTGCGTCGCGGCGGGCCTCCCCGTCGGCGCGGCGCACGACGTCCGGCCGAGCCTCGTCCTCCTCGCCGAGGAGTGCCGCGATCTCGTGGACGACCCCGAGGTCCGCCGGCGCCTGCGGCCCGCGGAGCGGCGCCTCGCCCTCCGGCGCGGCGTGCTGCGGGCCGCGCTCGCGGCGCGGCGCGTCGCGTCGGCCGCGCTGCGGGCCCCGCGCGGGCCTCGCGTCCCGGGGAGCCCGACCGCCCCCTGACGCGGGGCGGCCGGAGGGCGGGAGGGTCAGGGAGGCGGGGGCAACGCCGCGCCGGCCGACGGCGGCGTCTCGAGCCGGCGTCGCTGGCGCGCGTCCGGCACGACCACCGAGAGCAGCGCCGCCGCGAGGTTCTGCCGCACGTCCGTCGCGAACGTGATCGTCATCTCGCGCGCGACCTCGTCGGGGACCTCCTTCACGTCGCGGCGGTTCGCCTCGGGCAGCATCACGTGGCGGATGCCGGCCCGGTGCGCCGACATCACCTTCTCCTTGATGCCGCCGACCGGCAGCACGCGGCCCTTGAGCGTCACCTCGCCGGTCATGGCGAGGTCGACGCGCACCGGCTTCTCGGTGAAGAGCGACACGAGCGCCGTCACGAGCGTGACGCCCGCGCTCGGCCCGTCCTTCGGCACCGCGCCCTCGGGCACGTGGACGTGCACGTCGTGGCGCTGGAACACCGCGTCGTCGATGCCGAGCTCGTCCGCGTTGGCCCGCACCCACGAGAGCGCGAGGTCGGCGCTCTCCTTCATCACCTCGCCGAGCTGGCCCGTCAGGTGCACCCGGCCCGCGCCGGGCATGGCGAGGGTCTCGATGAACATGACCGTGCCGCCGCCCGCGGTCCACGCGAGGCCCGTGGCGACGCCGACGGCGGGCTCGCGGGCCCGCGTCTCGTCGTGGTACGGCGCGGCGTCGAGGAGCGCCTCGACGTCGCCGGGGCCGACGACGACCTTCGTCGCGCTGCCGTCGGCGACCCTGCGCGCGGTCTTGCGCGCGATGCGCCCGAGGAGCCGCTCGAGGTTGCGCACGCCGGCCTCGCGGGTGAAGCCGTCGATGACGGCGCGCAGGGCCTCGTCGGTCACCTCGAGCTGCTCCGGCTTCAGCCCGTTGTCGCCGACCGCCTTCGGCAGGAGGTGGCGCCGGGCGATGTGGAACTTCTCCTCGCGCGTGTACCCCGCGAGGTGGATGACCTCCATGCGGTCGCGCAGCGGCCCCGGGATGTCCTGGAGCACGTTCGCGGTCCCGACGAAGAACACGCGCGAGAGGTCGAACGGCACGTCCACGTAGTGGTCGAGGAACGTCGCGTTCTGCTCGGGGTCGAGCACCTCGAGCATGGCCGACGACGGGTCGCCGCGCATGGCGTCGCTCCCCATCTTGTCGATCTCGTCCACGACGAAGACGGGGTCGCGGGTGCCGGCCTTCTTGAGCGCCTGCAGGATCCGGCCGGGGAGCGCCCCGACGTACGTGCGCCGGTGGCCCTTGATCTCGGCCTCGTCGCGCATGCCGCCCACCGACACGCGGACGAACGGCCGGCCGACCGCCTCCGCGATGCTGCGCCCGAGGCTCGTCTTGCCGACGCCGGGCGGGCCCACGAGGCACAGCAGCGGCCCCTTGGGGTCCTTCTTCAGCTTGCGCACCGCGAGGAACTCGACGATCCGCTCCTTCACGTCGTCGAGCCCGTAGTGGTCGCGGTCGAGCACGGCCCGCGCCTTCACGAGGTCGAGGCGGCCCTTGCTCGTCGCGTTCCACGGCAGGTCGAGGAGCCAGGCGACGTACGTGCGCGCCACGTGGTACTCGGCCGACGACGCCGACATCCCCGCCATCCGGTCGAGCTCGCGCGACGCCGCGGCCTCGGCGTCCTCGGGGAGCCCCGCGGCCTTCAGCCGCTCGCGGAGGTCCTCGACCTCGGCCTCGCCGCCCTCCTCGCCGAGCTCCTTCTTGATGGCCCGCAGCTGCGCGCGCAGGATCGCCTCGCGCTGCCGCGCGTCGATCTCCACCTTCACGCGCTGCCCGACCTCGGCCTCGACCCGCGTCCGGCCGATGGCCTCCTCGAGCACGTCCTCGACGACCTTCAGCCGGTCGCGGACGTTCGCCGTGACCGCCACCTTGCGCTTCACCGGCAGCGGCAGGTTGACGTGCGCGCCCACGAGGTCGGCGAAGCGGCCCGCGCCCGCGATGTTCATCCGCAGGATGTCCACCATCTCGCGCGGGTAGCTGCCCTCGTTGCGGACCAGCTCGTCCACCATCTCCATGCAGCGGTAGACGAGCCCGTCGATCTCGGGCCCGCGCGGCTCCCGCGGCTCCACGGGCTCCACGCGGACCCGCATCCACGGGTCGGCCGCGAGCACCTCCTTGGCCTCGATCCGCCGCAGCCCCTGGAAGACGACCTGCATCGTCTCGCTCGGCAGCTTCATGCGGTGGATCACGCGGCACGCGACCCCCACCGGGAACAGCCCGTCGAGCGACGTCGGCGCGTCGCCGTCGGTCCCGCGGGGGAAGAGGCAGGCGACGATGACGTTGTCGCCCGGGTTCGCCTCGAGCAGCCGCACGTCGCGCGGGCGGCTCACCTGCACCGAGACGACGTCGAACGGGAACACCGCCGTCGTCGTCAGGACGAACGCCGGGAGCACGTCCGGGATCGGGGCGTCCTTCAGCGGCGGGTCGTCGGGGGTGGGCATGGCGGACCGTCCATCCTATCGGCGCGCGCACCCCGTCCCTCGGATCCTCGGGCGACGCGGCGGCGCTCGCCGACGGGCCCGGGACGCGGTCGGGGGCTCCGGGACGCGAGGCCCGGCGGCCGCCGGGCCTCGCGGTCCCCGGGACCCGACCGCGGGCGCGGGGAGGGCCGCCCCCGACCCATCGGCCCGACCGATGGGAGGCATCGGCGGCCCGCTTGCGGGAACAGGACACCCGCGCGCGGGG
>JAEUHO010000142.1 GCA_016795345.1 Planctomycetia bacterium
AGAGGCCGCACCAAGCCCTCGGGTGGGACACGCCGCTCGAGCGGCGGACCCAGAACCTGTCAGGCCGCACCGTCGCGGCTTGACCCTTTCCGGAGGGGTTTCTTCAGCTCAGAACTGTCTTGCTCCGGGGGTGACAGGGCACCACGGCGGCATCCCCGTCCCGACCACGCCGTACGTGATCGACTCGAAGAGCCGCAGGTCGTCGATCGGGGTGAGGAACGGGCGGTTCATCAGGTTGCGCGGCCGGGGCAGCAGGTCCGGGGCGTTGGGCCCCTTGCCGTCGCCGAGGAGGCCGTGGCAGCCGAAGCACCGCTGGCGGAAGACCTCGCGCGTGCGCTCGAAGGCCTCCGGGGTCCACGCCACCGGGTTCCGCTCGGGCAGCTTGCGGGCCGTCGCCTTCGACGGCTTGTCGCCGCCGCTGAACTCCTGCCGGACCCAGGCGAAGAGGGCCTTCGCCTGCTCGTCCGTCAGGACCTGCTCGAACGGGGGCATCGCGGTGCCCGGCACGCCCTTGCGGATCGCCTGCCAGGCGCGGTCCTTCGGCAGCCAGTCGAAGAACCGGGCGTTGGTGAACTGCCGGGGCCGCGGCACGAGGTTGTGGGCGGCCGGGCCCTCGCCGTCGCCCTTCTCGCCGTGGCAGCGCACGCAGAGCGTCTTGTACTGCTCGGCGGGCGACGCCGGCGCCTGGTACGACTTGTTGTCGGTCAGGAACTTCGCGATGGCCTGCCGCTCGGTGGGCGCCATCCAGAAGTTCGGCATGTTGCTGTCGGGCGTGTCGCGGCGCGGGTCCGCGAGGTGGCGCTCGATGTACTCGGGCGTCCGCACGAGCCCCACGAACGACAGGTCGGGCGCCAGCCCGCCGTCCTCGTCGCCCAGCTTGTGGCAGGCGACGCACGCGCGCCGCTTGACGGCCTCGGCGCCCGTCTCGACGGTCACCGGGACCTCCGGCGGCGTCTGCTCCTTCCAGGCGCGCGTCTTGGTCCGGACGGTGATCGGGTCCTCGACCAGCGTGCGGCCGCGCCGGCTCTTCAGGAACACCACCAGGTCGGTGACGTCCTGGAGCGGCATCTTGATCTGCGGCATCTGCGACAGCGGGGCGTTCGCCGTCGGCACCAGGATCGACTCGCGGAGGTACGCGAGCGGCCAGCGGTTGCCGACGTCCGTCAGGTCCGGTCCCAGCGTGCCGCGCGAGACGCCGCGCACGGTGTGGCAGCCGACGCACGCGTACTTCTCGAAGAGCTCGCGGCCGCGCTTCAGGTGCGGCGTCTCGTCGAGGTACGGCTCCGGGTGGCACCGCGCGCACGACGACTCGATGTACGGCGCGGTGAGGATCGGCTCGAGGGCGTGCGGGTCCTCGGTGCCGTGGGCCTCCTTCTCCGTGATCGCGCGCCCGTTGCCCTCGTGGCAGATCGTGCAGCCGAACTCGCTGAAGGCGTGGCCCTTCACCTCGGGGTGCGTGCGCAGGGGCTCCTTGCCGTCCTTGAACGCCGGGTCGTCCACGGCCATGTGGCAGGTCCGGCAGCGGTCCACGCGGGCCTCGGGGCCCACGCCCGTGAGGCGGTCCTGCTTGATCTCGAGCCCGGCCTCGCGGATGGCGTCCTTGACGGTCTGGTTCGCCGCGCGGCCCAGCGCCGCGTCGTAGTACTCGGACTGGTGCTTCCGCCACGGCTCGTCCGTCGCCGTGAAGATCACGCCGGCGACGACGCCGGTGAAGGCGAGGCTCGTGGCGAAGAGGGCGTTGCGGATGAACATGCCGCCTCCTACCAGGGGGTGGTGAACGCCCAGTTCGCCCCGCGGAAGAACGTGCCGACGAGGGTCAGCACCGCGAGGGTCGCGAGCACCGAGAGGAACAGCCAATTGACGGCGGAGCGCTTCGGGTGGAACCACGTCCCCTCGCCGCCCGCGCGGC
Source organism: Planctomycetia bacterium (assembly GCA_016795345.1). Lineage (GTDB taxonomy): Bacteria > Planctomycetota > PLA2 > PLA2 > JAEUHO01 > JAEUHO01. Next base: position 1,910 of record JAEUHO010000142.1, read on the forward strand.
GCTCGAGGTACGGCGCCAGGAGCGCGAGCCCGACGAGCAGGCCGGGGATGCCGATGCCGCCCCAGAAGGCGTCGTAGGACACCATCTCCTGCAGGCCGAGGAAGTACCACGGGGCCTTCGCGGGGTTCGGCGGGTGCGACGGGTCGGCGATGCCCTCGAGGGGCGCGTCCCACAGGATCGCGGCCACCGACAGCAGCAGCAGCGTGATGGTCATCAGCAGCAGCTCGCGGGCGAGCGCGGACGGCCACGACGGGACCTGCTTCTCGACGTCGCCGCCGGTCTGCGGCGTGCGCAGCGGCACGACCGCCATCAGCCCGTAGGTCTTGGCCGGCGTCGCGGGGAACCGGTCGAAGGCCGGCAGCTCGGCCGGCGCGAGCGGGGTGCGCTCGGGCTTGCCCTCCGGCGTCGCGGGCCGGGCGAGGCCGCCGTCCTTGCGGACGCGCCAGAAGTGCAGGCCGATCAGCACGAGCATCGCGAAGGGCAGGACGGCGACGTGGAGGACGTAGAAGCGCAGCAGCGCCTCGGCGCCGACCTCGTTGCCGCCGAGCAGCACGTACCGGATCTCGTCGCCCACCAGCGGCGCGTACCGGGCGATCGCCGTGCCGACCGTGACCGCCCAGTAGGCCAGCTGGTCCCACGGGAGCAGGTAGCCCGTGAACGACATGAACAGCGTGAGCAGCAGGAGCCGCACGCCGACGACCCAGTTGAACTCGCGCGGCCGCTTGTGCGACCCCGTGAGGAACACGCGCACCATGTGCAGGATCGCGAGGACGACCATCGCCTCGGCCGCCCAGCGGTGGACGTTGCGCAGGAAGCGGCCGAAGAACACGGCCCCCTGCAGGTCGAGCATCCGCTTGTACGCCTCCTCCGGCGAGGGGACGTAATAGAACATCAGCAGGATCCCCGTCACGCACAGGACGAGGAACACGTTCATGGTCAGCAGGCCGAGGCCGAACGTCGTCTTCCACTTGAGCGACCGCTCGCGCACCTTCGCGGAGTGGATGTGGAAGAAGAAGTTGTCGGCCACCGCCTGCGACCGCTCGAGCTCGGTCCGCGGGACCGGGCGCGACCGGAAGATGGAGCGGTAGACGCGCCGGGGCATCCCCAGCAGCGTCTCCTTGAAGCCCGGGACGTCCTCGCCCGGGTCGGGCGGGAGGACGGGACGCTCGATGGTCACGACGCCACCTCCAGGTGCGTGCCCGTCGGCACCACCGCCTGCTTGTCCACCTCGAGCTCGCCCGTGGGCGTCAGCGTGATGCGGAACCACGGGAGCGGCTTCGGCGCCGGGCCGCCGAGCACGCCGCCCATCGCGTCGTAGACGCTGCCGTGGCACGGGCACTCGAACCCGACGTCGGTCCGCTTCACGGTGCAGCCGAGGTGCGTGCACACGGTGCTCACCGCGCTGAACCGGTCGCCGTCGCGGCGCACCACGACCTTCGCGTCGGTGAGCTCGACCACGCTGCCGGAGCTGAAGTTCTCCGGCTTGCCGACGCGGATCTTGCTCGCCTCGCCCGTCGTGACGCGGGGCTTCAGGAAGATGAGGTTGAAGGCGGCCATGACGGCGGCGCAGGTGCCGAACGCGCCCGCCGCCACCCACGTCATCACCGAGCGCCGCGTCGGCGGCGGGCCGCCGGCGCGTTCGTCATGCAGGGCTTCCAGCCGGCTCATCGTCCCTCCTCGAACATCTGGTGCTTCACGGCCTCGATGTCCTTGAACTGGCCCGAGCGGAGCGCGAGGAGGAAGGCCACCCACCCGCCCAGCGCCATCAGGAGGCCGCCCAGCAGCAGGAACCAGGTGACGCTGCTCATGTGCGCACCACCTCCCACGGCTCGTGCCCCGCGAGACGCTCCATCGTGATGGCGTCCGTCGGGCACCGCACCGCGCACTGGCCGCAGCGGATGCAGCGGTCCTCGTCCTTGATGATCGCGGTCGCGCCGGGCGGGCCCTCGATGCCCGGCCCGAGGTCCTCGATCGGCACCAGCCGCAGGCAGTACGTCGGGCAGACGTCGACGCACCCGCCGCACAACACGCACTTGTTGCCGTCGAAGACCGTCTCGACCTCGCAGCGCAGGCACCGCGAGCCCTGCTGGCGCGCGTCGGCGTCCTCGTACATCGTCTCGACCTGCGCGTCGGGCGACGCGAGCCGCGCGGCGACGTCCGTGGCCGGCGGGAAGAGGCGGCGCTCCTCCAGGTAGTCGTGCCGGAGCCCGTCGCGGACCTGCTCGCACACGAACGACCGCGCGGGGTCCTTCGGCAGCCGCTCCCCCGTCACGTCCTCGTGGATCGCGCGCGCGGCGCGCTGCCCCTGCGCCACGGCGTCGATGAACAGGCGCGGGCCCATGGCGACGTCGCCGCCCGCGTACAGCCACTTCACCGAGGTCCGGCCGGTCGCGAAGTCGGTCTTCACGGTGCCGCCGCGCCCCGTCTCGGCGCCCTCGCCCCCCTGCAGCAGCCCGAGGTCGCCCTCCTGGCCGACCGCGAGCAGCACGGTGTCGCACGGGATCGTCTCGTCGGTCCCCTCCTCGAGCACCGGCGCGAACCTGCCCTGCTCGTCGAAGACCCGCGACGCCCGCCGGACGACGACCCCCGTGACCTTCCCGCCCTCGCCCGCGAAGGCCACCGGGCCCACGCCGTTGCGCCGGACGATCGACTCCTCGTCGCCCTCGAGGATCTCGACGTCGGACGCCGGCATCTGCTCGAGCGACTCGAGGCACATCAACGTCACCGACGTCGTGCCCGGCAGCCGCACCGCCGTCCGCGCGCAGTCGTACGCGACGTCGCCGCCGCCGATCACGACCACGCGGCCGAGGGGCGCGCCCCTCACGCCGTCGTTGAACTCGCGCAGGTGCTTGAGGCCCGGCACGATCCCCGCGAGGTCCTTCCCCGGCAGGGGCAGCACGCGCGACTTCCACAGCCCCGCCCCCACGAACACCGCGTCGTACCCCTGCCGCCGCAGGTCGGGCAGGGTCACGTCGGAGCCGACGCGCACGCCGCACCGCAGCTCCACGCCCAGCGCGACGATGGCCTCGACCTCGCGGCGCACGAGGTCCGCCGGCAGCCGGAACTTCGGCACGCCGTACCGCAGCATCCCGCCCGGCTCCGGCATCGCCTCGAGCACCGTCACCGCCCAGCCCAGCCGGGCGAGGTCGTGCGCGCAGGTCATGCCCGCCACGCCGGCCCCCACCACCGCCGCCCGCTTCCCGTTCGGCGTCGGCGTCACCGACCCCGCGGCCGTCGACATCTCGAGCGTCTTGCGGAGGTCCGACGCGGCCTCCACGCCGTACCGCTCGGTCGTCGTCCGCTTGATCGCGCGGATCGACACCGGCCGGTCGATGGTCCCGCGCCGGCACGCCGTCTCGCACGGCGCCCCGCACACCCGCCCGCAGATGGACGCGAACGGATTCGGTCCCCTGGCGATCCGGTAGGCGAGGGCGTAGTCGCCCTGCGCGACCGCCTGGACGTACCCGCTCGAGTCCGTGTGGACGGGGCACGCGTGGCGGCACGCGATCAGCCGCTCGAAGTACGAAAGGTCGGGAATCTCGACGCCGAATCGAGGCATGGGGCCCACCCGTGTTCCCCGGCCCTTAGCAACACGGATGCCCGCCGTCGGTCCTCAATCGCCTGCAACGCATCCGTCGCATCGACCGACGCAAGTCCCGTCAAGACGTGGCCTTTACGCGCGCCGGGCCCGCCCCGCCCCGCCGCCACGGTCCGACGATTCCGACGCGCTGCGAGAATCCTCGCGCCCCCTGGGTGGCCGTCCCCACGCCGGAAGTCGCGCAACACCCCTGTCACGCCGATGCAAGTGCGGATCGGCGCGGAGGATGGCGCGGCGTGCGCCGGGCCTCGCGTCGAGCGGGGCCCGTGGTCGCATGGAGAGAACGTCTCCGCGCAAGCCGCGTTCCCGCCGCGTGCCCCGCCCGGCCCGTCCAATTCGTACTCCGTCGATCCCCTTCCCGGGACGCGAGGCCCGCTCGCCCGCGTCGGTCCCGGGTCCCGCGGGGACGTCGGCGGACGCTCACGCCGACCGCGGCGGCTCCGCGAACGGGACGATCGTCGCGCCCCCGGGGCGGCGGGCCGAGGGCAACGTCGCGACGAAGTCGCCCTCGAGCGCCGGCGCGAGCACCCGCGGCACCTTGTGCTGCCCGCCCACCTTGCCCCGGAGGCGCATCCAGGCGTGGAACGCCCCCGCCGGCACCGCGCGGACCTCGGGGCCGTCGAGCCCGAAGTCCCGCGCCCGGTGCGCCGCGTAGTCCTCGTTGCCCGCGGCGACCCGACGGTCCAGGGCCCGGCCGAACACGGTGAGGTCGGGCACGGCGCCGTCGAACTCGACGTACCAGACGTGCCCGCCGGTCGTGTGGGCCGCGTCGGGGAACCGCGCGGCCACCGCGTACTCGCGCACGCGCACGTCCATGGCCTCGCCGGCGCCGAGGACCGCCCGGTCGAGCTCCCCGCCGCTGACGTGCTCGCCGAACGCGTTCAGCGTGTGCGCGATCCGTCCGGCGAACAGGACGCGCAGCGGCCGCACCGACGTGACCCGGACCACGTCCCCGACGAGGTAGGCCCAGGCACCGGAGTCGGTCGTCACGGCCACGGCGTACTCGGCGCCGGGCGCCGCCTCGTGCAGCGCGAGGCGCGTCGGCGCCGCCGAGCCGACCTCCGCCACCGGCACCAGCTCGAAGAAGACGCCGCGATCGACGACCGGCAGCATGTCCGGCTCGTCCCGACGGTCCTGCACGGCGTACAAGCCGCCCTCGGACGCGCTGTACCCGTCGAGGCACCACACGTCGTCCCGACCGAGGAGCTCGCGGAACCGCCGACGGTACGGGGCGAAGGCCATGCCGCCGTGCACGTACAACGCGAGGCCCGGCCAGACGTCGGTCAGGGTCTCGGCGCGTCGCCCGCGCGCCCGCGCGTGCGCGAGCAACGTCTCGGCGAACGCCAGGATCCACGACGGCACGCCCCCGATCATGCGGACGTCGGCGTCGAGGCAGACCTCCGCCGCCCGCGCGATCTTCTCGTCCCACGCGCCGATCGCGGCGACCGCCGCCCCGGGCACGTGTCGACGCCGCGCGAAGCCCGCGGCGTGCCGCGTCAGGATCCCCGTCATGTCGCCGACCAGGGCGCCGCCCTCCTCGCGCAACGTGGTGGAGCCGCCGAGGAAGAGGAGCTTGCCGTCGAGGAGCCGGGCCTCGGGTCGCGCGGCGAGGAACGGCACGACGGCGTCGAGCGCGCCGCCGCGGGCGCTGCGGATCGTCGCCGGCGACACCGGCAGGTACTTCTCGCCGGACGTGGTGCCCGACGAGATCGCGAAGCACCGGATCGCGCCCGGCCACGCCACGTCGCGCTCCCCGGCCTTGGCGCGCTGCCACCAGGGGGCCATCCCCGCGTAGTCGCGCAGCGGCACGGCCCGGACGAAGTCGGCGTGGGTCGCGACGCGGTCGAAACCGTGCTCCCGCCCGAACGCGGTGCGCCGGCCCGCGCGCACCAGCCGGGCGAGGACGCGCGCCTGCTGCGGCGCGGGGTCCGCGGCGCGGGCCCGCATCCGCGCGAGCCGGCGCACCGCGAGACGGTGGGCGAGCGACGAGACGATCGACATGGGCACCTCCAAGGGGGGCGACGCCCCCGCTCGTCGCCAGCCTCGGCGCGGCGCCTCAAGCCAGGACGGCCGGTCGGCAAAGGGGACGCAAGGCGCCGGCCCGGCGCGCGCCGGGCCTCGCGGTCGCGTCAACCGACCGCCGCGCCGAGCCCCAGCGCCCGGCGGCGGTCGTGCGCCGGCCCCTCCTCGATCGCGGCCGGCGGCGCGCGCCCCACGACGTGGCGCGAGGCGAGGTAGGCGACCGCCATCACCGACAGCAGCGGGTTGACCTCGACGGAGGCCGGGAACACGCTCGCGTCCACGACGAAGCAGTTGTCGAGCCCGCGCACGCGGAACTCCGGCGTGAGCACGTCGCGTCGGTCGTCGTCGCCGATCGGGCTGCCGCCCTGCGGGTGCGCCGTGCCGAGGCCGGAGATCGCCCGCGGGTCGGCGAGCAGCGCGTCGAGCCGGCCGACGTCGTCGGGGCGCCGCAGCTCGTGGACCTCGTGCGTCGGCGCGAACACGCGGGTCGCGCCGCCCGCGAGGTAGATGCGCGCGAGCAGGGCGTACGCCTTGACCATCGCGGCGCGCGTGACCTCGGGCAGGCGCGCGTCGAGCACGGCGCGGTCGAGCGCGCGCGGCAGCAACGCGCGGAGGCGCGGGAGCCGGACGCGCCCCTCGGGGGGCGTCGGCGCGAGCACGCCGACCGAGGTGAGGTGGCGGTAGAGGTCGGGACGGGCGGCGGCGAGCCGGTCGACGCCGACGGGCTGCGTCAGGCAGAACGAGAGGTACGGGTTGTGGTCCTGCTCTATCGTCGCGCCGTCCGTCTCGTGGTAGACGCCCATCTGCAGGCCCCGGAACGCGTCGAGCGGCGCCGGGAACTCCGCGACCATCATGGCGCCCGCGTTCATGGAGGCGCGCGTGCCCGCGCGGTCGGCGAGGATCCCGGACCGGAGGAGGAGCTCGGGCGTCGCGATCGCCCCGCCCGCGAGCACGTACCGATCGGCGACGACCCGGACCGGCGTGCCCTTGGCGAGGTCGGTGGCGTGGAGCGCCACGACGCGCCCGCGTTCGACCTCGACCCGGTTCACCGCGACGCCCGGCACGACGACCGCGCCGCGCCGGACGGCCATCGGGATCCACGTGCGCGAGGCGTCGAGCTTCGCGCCGAACCGGCAGCCGAGGTTGCACTCGCCGCACCCGACGCAGTCGAGCGAGGCGTGGCGGAACCGCCGCGCCTCGAGCCCGAGCGCGCGCAGGCCGGCCTCGAGGCGCTCCGCGGCGGGGTTCAGCCGGTCGGCGGGGATCTCGTGGACGTTGAGCACGGACTCGACGACGTCGTACGCGGCCGCGAGGTCGGCCGCCGGGAGCTCGAAGCCGCCGGCGGCGAACCGGCGCCGCACGGCCTCCGGCATCCGGAAGCACACGACGTTCGAGACGACGGTGGAGCCGCCGACGCACCGCCCCTGGAGGACGGTCATCGAGAGATCGCGGGTCAGCTGCGCGCCGCCGTCCTGGTACAGCGTCGCGAGCGCGTGGGGCTCGTCGGGCCGCAGGTCGGCGGGCCGGACCCACGCGCCGCGCTCGAGGACGACGACGGGTTCGCCCGCGCGCGCGAGCAGGTAGGCGGTCACCGCGCCGCCGGCGCCGGAGCCCACGACGGCGAACCGGCTGCGCAATTCGCGGGTCATGCGACGGCCACCGTGGCCGTGCGCGCCCGCAGCGTGCGCCGCTCGCGTCCCTCGGGCCGGAAGGCGTGGCCCGAGCGGCGCCGCGTCTCCGGGTCGGCGTGCCAACCGAGCCGGACCAGCTGCCGGCTCCACGCGAGGGGCGACAGGAGCCCGCCCGGCACGAGGTACCGGCGCGCGAGCAGATGGCGGCGCGTCCCGAGCGGGAGGCGGGAGAACCGTCCGCGCAGGGTCAGCAGCGGGGCGTACTCCATCGCGACGAGCAGCGCGACCTGCAGCCCGACCGAGGGTCCGCGCACCAACGAGAGGTAGCGGTCGACGTTGCGCACGTACACGCCCCACCCCGACGGCGGCGGCGCCGACCCGATCCACGCCTCCGCGTGGGCCACGAGGGTGCGCGCCATGGACGGCCACAGGACCGCGTACCCCGACGATCGGCGCCGGCGACGCTCGCGACGCGCCCACAGGGCCGTCGCGGGCAGCGCCACCGGCCACAACGGGAGCGAGAGCGCCAACAGGGCGAACGCGACGGCGGTCCGGAGCCGTTCCGGCATGGGCGGGGTCCTCGGGGGTCTCCCGCACCGTAGGCCGGGAACGACAAGCCCCTGCGAAGGCCGGGGCGGGTCTTTGCAGAGCCGGGTTGACGTGGGGGCCTCCCGCGGAGCGCCCCCCGATGACCGCCGTGACCCGCCCCCCCGCCCGGCCCGCCCTCACCGGGCTGCGCCCCCTCGACCTCGCGCCGCTCCCGCCGGTGCTCGCGACCCCGCCCGGCGACGTCGCGGACGTCGTCGCGCGGGCCCGCGCCGCGTTCCCCGCGTGGGCGGCGCTCCCGCTGGAGGACCGCGAGGCCCGCCTCGACGCGGCGGCGCGGCGGATGGTCGCGCGGCGCGGCGAGGTCGTCGCGTTGCTCGCGGCCGAGGTCGGCAAGGGCCACGCCGAGGCGTTGTTCGGCGAGGCGCTGGCGCCGCTCGACCAGCTGCGGCAGTGGCGGCCGATCGTCCGCGCGCACCTCCGCCGCCGGCGGATCGCGTTGCCCCGCCTCGCGTTCCCGGGCAAACGCGCGTTCGTCGACGTCGTGCCGCGGGGCGTGATCGCGGTGATCACCCCGTGGAACTACCCGCTCGCGACGTTCCTGCGCCCGGTGCTGCCGGCGCTCCTCACGGGCAACGCGGTCGTCCTCAAGCCCTCGGAGCACGCGCCCCGGACCGCCCTCTGGTTCGCCGAGTCGCTCGCGTCGTTCCTGCCGGACGGGCTCGTCGGCCTGGTCCTCGGCGGGGCCGACCACGGCCGCGCGGTGGTCGGGAGCGACGTGGACGCCGTCTGCTTCACCGGGTCGGTCGCCGCGGGCCGCGACGTGGCGCGCCGGTGCGGCGAGCGCCTCGTGCCCGCGAGCCTCGAGCTCGGCGGCAAGGACGCCGCCATCGTCCTCGCCGACTGCGACCTCGACCGGACCCTCGCGGGGATCACGACGTGGGCCCTGCACAACGCGGGGCAGGACTGCGGCGCGATCGAGCGCGTCTACGTCGAGGAGGCGATCGCCGACGCGTTCGTCGGGCGGCTGGCCGACGCGTGGCGCCGCCTCCGCGTCGCGGACCGGCTCGGCGAGGGCGACGTGGCCCCGCTCGCGACCGAGGCGCAGCTCGCGGTCGTCACGCGGCACGTGGACGACGCGCGCCGCCGCGGCGCGGTGGTCCGCTGCGGCGGGGTCCGCGTCGGGGCGGGCCTCGGGTACGCGCCGACGGTCCTCGACCGTTGCACGGACGAGATGGACGTCGTCCGCGAGGAGACGTTCGGGCCCGTGGTCGCGATCCGGCGCGTCGCGCACGCCGACGAGGCGGTCGAGCGCGCGAACGCGAGCGCGTACGGCCTGGGCGCGTCGGTCTGGACGCGCGACCTCGCGCGCGGGCGCGCGATCGCCGAGCGCCTCCGCTGCGGCGTCCTCCACGTCAACAACCACGCGCTCTCCGGCGCGGTCGTCGCCCTCCCGTGGACGGGCACCGGCGCGTCCGGCGGCGGCATCGCCAACGGCCCGCACGCGCTCGCGACGTTCACGCGGCCGCGCTCGCTCCTCGTGGACGCCGCGGCCGCCCCGGACCCGTTCTGGATGCCCTACGACGGCGACCTCGTCGACCTCGGGGAGCGCGTGGGGCGCCTCCAGACCGGCGACCTCGGCGCGGCGCTCCGCCTGCCGGCGCTCGCCGCGCGCCGCCGCCGCACGCTCCGCGAGTTCTTCGCGCCGCGCCCGACGGACGGCTCCTCGCTCTGACCGTCGGCGCGGCGCCCGCGCCTGCAACGCATCGCCCCACCGCAGCAACGCGACACCGTCACTTCGGACTCGCTCCGTCGCCCAGACACGCGAGGCCCAGCGGCTGGAGCCAGTCGCCGGACGGGTCCGTGGATCCTGCCGAAGGGTCAAATCAACGCGACACGGCGGTCACGAGGACGCCGGACGTGCCGGCCGCGACGTCCTCGGAACCGCCGCGGTACGAACCGGCGAGCCGCAGCCGGTATCGGCCGGGCGGCAGCGCACGGATGCGGAAGGTGCCGTCGACGGACGTGCTCGCGCCGGCCGTGAACGCCCCGGCGACGGCCTCGATGCCGACGCTCGTCTGGGCGGGCAGCCCGACGACGCGGCCCTCGATCGCCGCGCCGTCCGACCACGCGAGCTCGAGCGGCGCCTCGCCAGGGCTCACGCGGTCGACGAGGACGTACCGGTCGCCGACGCCGTCGGTGATGTAGAGCAGACCGGGGCGCGGCGGGAGACCGCGCAACGCGAAGCGACCGTCGGCGTCGAGGGGCGCCCGCGGCCCGGGGTTCCCCTCGGCGGGGTTCCAGAGCGCGATCCCCTGGACGGACCCTCCGACCACCCGTCCGTGCAGCGCCACGGTCGGATGCACCACGACGACGACGTCGGCACGCGGCGCGACGACCGACACCTCGCCCGACCCCGCCCACCGCGGCCTGGCCATCGCCGGTTGGTAGAAGAGGACCACCGGCCCCGGCGCGACCGGCCCGAGACGGAAGCGCCCGTCACGGTCGACCGGAGCCGTCTCGAAGCCACGACGGTCGGTGGAGTCCGGCCACGTGAGCCTCGCTTGGACTCCCCCCTCCGGGACCGCGAGGCCCGCCGCGTCCACGACCGTCCCCTCGACGAAGACGCCCCGCGCGAGCCGGACCTTCACG
>JAEUHO010000156.1 GCA_016795345.1 Planctomycetia bacterium
CCGACGATGTGGCCCAGAGCGCCACTGTCGCCGGCCTTCCAGGCCTGCAGCAGCTGGGTCAGGTCGGCCGCCTCCGCGGCCGCCGCGGCCGCCGCGGCGGGCGGGCGGGGGCCCCCCCCGCGCCCCCGGCCCCCCCCCCCCCCCCCCCCCCCCCCCCCCCCCCCCCCCCCCCCGCCCCCCCCCCCCCCCCGCCCCCCCCCCCCCCGCGGCCCCCCCCCCCCCGCCACCGAGCGGATCGTCGAGCGCGACGTCGCGTCGGCGTCGCTGCTGCTGCTCGACCCCGCGTGGGCGGCGCGGGGGGTGCCCGTCGAGCTCGCGGTGGACGTCTCCGGCGAGGCCCTCGCGGCGACGCGGCGGCTCTGCCGCGCCTACGCCGTGGCCATGCGCGAGCAGCGCTTCCCGGCGCGGTGGGAGGACCTGCTCGCCTGACGGCCCTCGGCCACGATCGTCCGATCCGGTTCCCGCACGGACGCCGAGGGTCCGCGACGAAGCCCAGGACCCGTCTTCGGGCGAGCGCTCGGGAGGTGCATCGCAGGGAACGAGGAGGATCGCGTGTTCCCGACACGCTGACGACGGGTGACGCGGCGAGGCGCCTCCCGCCGCCGCCCGAGCGGCGTCCGTGGCGTCGGCGCAGGCCCTTACTCGCCGAGGATCCAGCGGCGCTTGAAGCGCTTCACCTCGCGGACGCCGAACCGCTGCGACGCCACCCGCACGACGTGGTCGGTGGCCTCCGCCGGGTCGTCGGTGACGAGGAGCAGGTCGAGGTCGCGGGCGTCGACGGCGCCGCTCGCGACGAACGTGCGCAGGAGGTCGAGGAGCGGGCGCCAGTGGTCGCGGCCCATCAGCGCGATGGGGAACCCGGGCAGCTTCCCCGTCTGGATGAGGGTGAGGATCTCCATCAGCTCGTCGAGCGTGCCGAACCCGCCGGGCATCGCGACGAACCCGTACGCGTACTTCACCAGCATGACCTTGCGGACGTAGAAGTGCTTGAACGGCACCGCGACGTCGAGGTACGCGTTGGTCGCCTGCTCCTTCGGGAGCACGATGTTGCACCCCACGCTGGTCCCGCCGGCGTCCTTCGCGCCGCGGTTGGCCGCCTCCATGAGCCCCGGGCCCGCGCCGGTCATCACCGTGAACCCCGCCTCCGCGAGGCGCCGGCCCACCTCGCGCGTGGGGGCGTACCACGGGTGGTCCTCGCCGAAGCGCGCGGAGCCGAACACCGTCACGCACGGGCCGACGAAGTGCAGCGCGCGGAACCCGCGGATGAACTCGAAGAAGATGCGGATCGCGCGCCGCAGCTCGAACGTCCGCGACTGCGGGCCCTGGAGGAACTGCAGCTCGGACTGGGTCGCCCGGCGGGTGGGGCGTTCGGCGGGGCTCGTCATGCCCGCACCGTACCGCGGACCGCCGCGCGGACGGAGCAACCGCACCGGACGGGCGGCGCCGCGGTAGGCTCACGGCATGGCCTCCCGTCCCCCGTTCGCCGGTGCGCGCGCGCTCGTGACGGGCGCGTCGTCGGGCATCGGCGCCGACGTCGCGCGGCAGCTCGCCGACGTCGGGTGCGCGCTCGTGGTGACCGCGCGGCGGGCCGACCGGCTCGAGGCGCTCGCGGCGGAGCTGCGCGGCCGCGGCGCGACGGCGGTGCACGTCGTCGTCGAGGACCTCGCCTCGCGCGAGGGGGCCGCCCGCGTCGCGGACGCCGCCCGGGCGGCGCTCGGCGGCGTGGACGTGCTCGTCAACAACGCCGGGTTCGCGGTGCCGGGCCTCACCGAGCGGGCGCCGCTCGACCGCACCCTCGCGATGATCGACGTCAACGTCGTCGCGCCCGTGATCCTCACGCGGGCGCTGCTCCCCGCGATGCTCGAGGCGCGCCGGGGCTTCGTGCTCAACGTCGCCTCGGTGGCGGGCATCGGCCCCGCGCCCTACCAGGCCGGGTACTCGGGCACGAAGGCGTTCCTCCTGCACTGGAGCGAGTCCTTCCGCGAGGAGGTCCGCGACCGCGGCGTCGCGGTGACGGCCCTCTGCCCGGGCATCACCGACACGGAGTTCTTCGAGGCCGCGGGCTACAAGGGCACGAACCGCTTCCTGCGGTGGAAGATGCCGTCGGAGCGCGTGGCCCGCGCGGGGCTCGCGGCGCTGGCGCGCAACCGCTGCCGCGTCGTCACGGGCTGGCAGAACAAGCTGCTCGTGTTCACGACGCGGCTCTCGCCGCGCTGGCTCATCCAGGGCGTCGCCGCGCGCCTCATGCGCCGCCGCTCGCCGGGCCGCTGAACCGGCGACCGCGCACGGCTCATCCTGCGGAGCGACCGCTTGCGTGCGGGAGTGTTGGCTGGCCGGTCCAGAGTGTCTGGCTTGCGGGGGACACGCGGTCTGACGAGCACGGGCGACACTCGAGGTGGCAAACCCAAGCCACTCAGCGTCCATCCGTGAGTGCTCGCAGGCGTGGCAGCAGTCAGTCGGCGTTCATCAATCGACGTGTGGCCACCAGAAAGTCTGTCAGCGATCGGTTGGTGAGCGTCGATAGGTCGGCGCCGGCAACGATCTCTGCCGCGAACTCGAACCCGAGTCGCGGCAGGTGATCGCCTTGGATTGCCGAACTCAAGAGGTCTGAAAGTGCCAACTTCGCGTCCCGCTCGCTCGCGGGGGTCGGCCAGTGGGGAGGAGGTTTGAATTCGACGCCAAGTACTGCGCTGATCGCGAGGCCGATCGCGGGCCCCATCGACAGCAGCCATCCCTCCGCGCACGGGGAGGCGGCAAACACGTGCACGTTGCCCCTGCCGGACCCGGAGATCAACTTCTGTAGAGCGCCAGACTTCTGGCGGTGGGTAGGGCGGCGCGGGAATCCGTGTCCTTCACCGTCTGCATCGACGACAACCAAGACCACATCATGGTCGGCAGACGAGCGGTCGACTAGTTGCCGGAGTGCCTCTGGACGGCACCCGTGCGTCAGACGTACTGCCGTCGAAAGAACGACAGGCGACTCCGTCTCCGCCAGTTGGCGTCGGACGAGTGCCGACGCCAGGTCGTGCAGGTTGCGATCCTCCGCGATCAGTTGGAATCTGGTGTTGCGATCCGTCAACGTGGCGAGTCCCTCGGTGACGTGAGTTCGTCAAGTACGGCGCCCAGTTCGTCTTCGAAGTAGAGGCCAAACCGGTCTAGGCGCAGCGGCGTGAACTTTGTGCCCAGAGCCGCGGTCCACTGGCATGCGATCAGTCGCTCAGGAAGCAGTTTGCAGACCAGCGGCGAGTGCGTCGTCAGCAGGAACTGTGGCCCATCGTCGCGATCGAGGCTGGCGGCCTTCACGATATCGACGATCAGGTCCAAGCGGGCGGGGTTAACCCCGTTCTCCGGTTCCTCGTACACGACGAGCGCCGGCGGGTTGGGGGCAACGGCGATCCCGACGAGGCACAGGAGCCGAAGCGTCCCCTCGGAGAGAAGGCGGGCCGGATACTCCGCTCCATTTGCATGGACGGCGACGATTTCGAGCACGCCATCGTCGATGTCAACGCGAAGGTCGTGTAGCCCTGAGATCAGTTCGCGCAGATTCTGGACGATCGCTCGGAATGTGGCTTTCCGCTTCTGCTGCAGCGCGTAGTAGAAGGCCGGCAGGAGCTCTCCTTGCTTGCCGGGATCGTCGGCGCTCTGGACGCCGACTCTTTCCCGCATCCGGCTCGGCTCGACGTAGTAGACCCGCCATGATGCAATTTCTCTGGCGGCCGCCACAACGTGCGGGTGATAGACCGGATCCGACAATTCGGACAGGAGCGTGCGCTGGCGGCCCGTCTCGAAGAAGCGCGGGTGGCTTTGACGTTCGACTCGGGCGACGAACCGGTGCTTGCCGTCGTCCGTCGACTTCTTCTCGATGAACGGTGGCCTCGCCTCGCGGGACTTCGGTGTCCCATCTCGCTTCAACGCTTCGAGGCGCTCGTCGTCGACATAAAGGTCTCCGGTCCGCATGTCGTACGCGATCGACAGCCGGTAGCGTAAGAACCGCTCCGTGACTCGGGTGTACGCGGCCCCGGAGCCTTGAACCGCCTCTCTCGCGTGGAGCGTTTCGTTCACGCCCGCGACGACGGATTGGCTGAGCTCAAGATCGCACTCGACCGAGAGCGAAAGGCGGCCGCTGGAGTTCACACTGCTGCGACGGCGGACACCCGCTGGCGCGTGAAAGCACTCGATCGGGCTGCCGCGATGGGCATGAAACGCCTCGCGAACGCTCTCGCGCGAAACGAGCCGAGAGAGCAGGTCGAGCAGATCGATCAGATTGCTTTTGCCCGCACCGTTCGGGCCAACGACGACGGAAAGACGATCGAACTCGACGGTCGCGTCCGCGAAGCTCTTGTACCCGGTGATGTGGATCCGCTTGAGCACGTGGGGAGTTTACCCTTGAACCGGACGCCTGCCCGCGGGTTCGCCGCCGGGGGGGGGCTCCGCCGCGGCGGACGGGTCGCGCGCGACGTCGTCGAGCGTGCGCACGATCGCCTTGCGCAGGGGCGCGAGGAGGGGATTGCTCGCGAGCTTGACGAGGCGCGCCACCAGCTCGGTCGTGCGGTCCACGAGGACGCGCGAGCGGGCCCGGCCGGGCGACGCGTCGTGGACCCAGAAGAGGATGATCCCCATCTCGTAGATCCACAGCAGCTCGGGCAGGCGGGCGGCGAGGTCGGCGGGCACCTTCGCCTTGGCCCCCGCGAGCACGTCCGCCATCAGCGCCACGGCCTGCCGGCGGACGTCGGCGGACATGGCGTGGAACGGGTTGAGCGGGCTCTCGGGGTCGGCGGCGGCGCCGAACAGCAGCTGCGCGAAGCGGTGGTAGGGCTCGCTCGTGTCGAGCTTCGCGAGCAGCACGCCGCGGAGCCGCGCGCGGAAGTCCCGCTCGCGGGCGAGGACCGGGCGGGCGGCCTCGAGGTGGTCCGCGTGGGACTGCGCGTAGAAGCCGTGGAGCAGGTGCTCCTTCGACGCGAAGTAGTAGTAGGCGTTGCCGAGCGAGACCCCCGCGGCCTCCGCGACCGCGCGCATGGTCGTCGCGTCGTACCCCTGCGCCCGGAAGAGGCCGAGGGCCGCGGCGAGGATCCGCGCGCGGGTCTCCTCGCCGCGGGGGGTCCTGGCGGCTTCGTCGGGCGTCAGGGGCACGGGGTCACGCCCGACGGCGCATCTCGTCGGCGGCGCCGGCCGCGTCGCGCACGTCGAACGCCTCGCCGGTGCGGAGGTCCTTGCCGTGGACGCCGCCGGCGGGCTCCACCGTGAGCGCGAACCGCAGGCCCTTCTTGTCGGCGAACTTCATCTGCGCGCCGTGTTTCTTCGGCTCGGGGAACGTCTCGACGAGGAAGCCCTCGCGGCGGACGGCCGCCGCCAGCGCGATCGAGGCCGTCGGGTCGCCGCTCTCCGGGTGCGTCACGAGGACCGACCGCGCGGCCGCCGCGCTCGCGAGCTTGCCCTGCTCCTCGAGGGCCACGAGCAGGCGGGTGAGGCCGACGCTGCAGCCGACGCCCGGGAGCTTCGTGTTCGTGTACAGGCTCGCGAGGTCGTCGTAGCGCCCGCCGCCGCCCATGCTGCCGAAGCCCGTGGCGGACGGCAGCGCCGCCTCGAACACGACGCCGGTGTAGTAGTCGAGGCCGCGCGCGATGGTGGGGTCCACGCGCACCTGCGCCGCGGGGACGCCGGCCGCGGCGACGAGCCGCATGGTCGCGCGCAGGCCGTCCACGCCCTCGCGGCCGCGCGCGGTCGCGCCCACGATGCGCTCGAGGGCGGCGAGGGTCGCCGCGTCGTCGGCGCCCGCGCAGCCCGGGAACGCGAGCACCCCCTCGACCGCCGCGGGGGGCAGCCCGGCGTCGCGGAGCTCCTGGGCCACGCCCTCGCGGCCCACCTTGTCCCACTTGTCGAGCGCACGCAGCACGGGGGCCGCCTGCTCGAGCACGCCGTTGGCCTCGAGGAGCCCGTTCAGGATGCGCCGGTCGTTGACGCGGATCACGAAGCCCTCGACGCCGAGGGCCCCGAACACCCGCGCGTACATCGTCAGGATCTCGGCGTCGGCCGCCGGGCCCACGGCGCCGATGAGGTCGGCGTCGCACTGGACGAACTCGCGGTAGCGGCCCTTCTGCGGGCGCTCGCCGCGCCACACCGGGCCGATGTGGTACCGGCGGAACGGGAAGGCCAGCGCGTTCTGGTGCTCGGCCACGAACCGCGCGAGCGGCACCGTGAGGTCGAACCGCAGCGCGACGCGGCGGCCGCCCTGGTCGTCGAAGGCGAACATCTGCTTGTCGCTCTCGTCGCCGCCCTTGCCCCGCAGCACCTCCTCGTACTCGAGGGCGGGGGTGTCGATCGGGCCGTAGCCGAACGACTCGAAGACCGCCTCGATGGCGCGGAACATCGTGTTCCGCGCGGCGGCCTCCGCCGGCATGGTGTCGCGGAAGCCCTTCAGGGTCCGGGGTTCGATCCTCGCGCCCATCACACGCCTCCCTTGCGCCGCAGGCCCGCGGCCTCCGCCACCTTCCCCGACGTCACGAGCGCCCGCACCCGCGCGAGCGCGTCGCCCCACGGCGCGTCCACGGCGCGGAACGGGACCGCCCGGCGGAGCAGCGCGACGACGGCCGCGGCCCGGCGGCCGGGCCGCCGCGCGCGCAGCTGGACCGCCTGCGCGGCCGCCATCAGCTCGATCGCGAGGACCGACGCGACGTGGTCGGCCACGCGCATCGCGTTGCGCGCCGCGATGGTGCCCATGCTGACGTGGTCCTCGATGTTGGCCCCGGTGGGGATCGAGTCGGCGCTGGCGGGGTGCGTCAGCACCTTGTTCTCGCTCACGAGCGCCGCGGCGACGTACTGCGGCAGCATGTAGCCGGAGTGCAGCGCGGGCGTCGGCGCGAGGTAGGGGGGCAGGCCCTCGTTGAGGTGCGCGTCCACGAGGGTCGCGGTGCGCCGCTCGCTGATGCTGCCCAGCTCGTGCACGCAGAGCTTCAGGTGGTCCGCGGCGAGGGCCACGGGCTCGGCGTGGAAGTTGCCGCCCGACAGGACGTCGTCGCCGAAGACGAGCGGGTTGTCGGTCGCGGCGTCCACCTCGCGGGCGAGGACCGCCTCGGCGTAGGCGAGGCCGTCCGCGGCGGCCCCGTGCACCTGCGCCGCGCAGCGGATGCCGTACGCGTCCTGCGGCGCGGTGCGCTTGCCGGGGATCGACGCGGTGGGGGCGTCCACGAGGCGGCTGCCGGCGACGATCGCGCGGATGCGGGCCGCGCTGGCGATCTGCCCGGGGTGCCCGCGGGCGGCGTGGATCCGCGGGTCGAGCGCGGCCTTGCGTCCCGCGAGGGCCTCCGTCGTCAGCGCGGCGGCGACGTCGGCGGTGAGCAGCGCGGTGCGCGCGCGCTCGAGCGCGAGCAGCGCGCACGCGAGGGTGACCTGCGTGCCGTTGACGAGCGCCAGGCCCTCCTTGTGGGCGAGCCGGAGCGGCGCGAGGCCCGCCCGGCGCAGCGCGGTCGCGGCGTCGGTCTCGCGGCCGCGCACGCGCACCCGACCGAGGCCGAGGAGCGGGAGCGCGAGGTACGAGAGCGGGGCGAGGTCGCCGCTGGCGCCCACGCTGCCCTGGCACGGGACCACGGCGAGGATGTCGGCCTCGTACAACGCGGCGAGGGCGCGCACCGTGGACGGGCGCAGCCCGGAGACGCCGCGCGCGAGCGCGTGGGTCCGCAGGAGCAGGGCGAGGCGGACCACCTCGTCGGGGAACGGGTCGCCGGCGCCGAACGCGTGGGAGACGAGCAGGTTCTCCTGCAGCGCCTCGGCGTCGGCGGCGTCGATGCCGTGGACGGCGTTGCTGCCGAAGCCCGTGGTGATGCCGTACACGCGCTCGCCGGACGCGACGGCGCGCCGCACGCGCGCCGCGGAGGCCTCCGCGCGGCGGCGGGCGGCGGGGTCCCAGCGCAGGCGGGTGGGCGCGCGGGCCCCGGCCAGGGCGTCCGCGAGCGAGAGGTGGCGGCCGATCGTGAGCATGCGCCGAGTCTACGGCGCCGTCACGAAACGGGGGTCGTCCGGCCCGAGGCCGCGCGCCGGCGCGCCGCGCGAGGAACGACGCGGAGCGCGGGTTCCCGAGCCGTTGGCGAGGCGTGCCGCCGCGAGGCGCCGACCGAGCGGCGTCCGACGTCGCGGCGCGACGGCTAGCCCGGTCCATTCACGAGGGATGAGCCGCGACAGGGGCTGAACGATGCCCATCGGCCGGTGGGGGCCGATGGATGCGACCCGGGCGCGGCGCGGAGGCGACCATGCCGACCGGTCCGCGGAGCGGATGAAGGCCCGAGCTGGCGCAGGGCCTGAAAGGGAGGCCGTGTTCCTGCACCACGCCGAGGAGCCTCC
>JAEUHO010000326.1 GCA_016795345.1 Planctomycetia bacterium
CCCGGCTCGAGGTGGCGCGGCAGGCCCGGCTGCGGGCCGAGGCCGGCCCGCGCACCGAGGAGGTCGCCGAGGCGACCGCCGAGATCGCGCGCGCGCAGGCCGAGGTGGACCTCGCGCAGTGGGAGCTCGACCACAGCGTGATCCGCAGCCCCGTCACGGGCCGCGTCCTGCGCACGATGACCGAGAAGGGGCAGTGGCTCGGCAAGGGCGACGTCGTGTGCGAGGTGATGGTCGTCTCGACGATCCTCGCCCGCGTCGGCGTCGGCGAGCGCGACATCCCCCTGGTCACGCTGCAGGCCGACGCGATGGTCGCCGCCGACGCCTACCCCGGGCGCGAGTTCCCGGGCAAGGTCGCGCGCATCCTGCCGGGCGCCGAGGCGCCCACGCGGTCGTACGCGGTCCGCATCCTCGTGGACAACGTCCTCGACGGCCTGCCCCGCCACCCGCTGATGGTCGGCATGTACGTCCGCGCGCGGATCGCCCACGGCCCGGCGCGCGACGCCCTGCTCGTCCCGCTCGACGCCGTCGTCGAGGACGCGCTCGGCGCGGCGGTGTTCGTGCTCGCCGACGGCAAGGCCCGCCGGACGCCGGTGCGGCGCGGCGCGGCCCACGGCTGGCGCGTCGAGATCGAGGGCGACGGGGTCGCCCCCGGCACCGTCGTCGCGGTCTCCGGCGCCGAGGGGCTCCGTGACGGCGACGCCGTCGCCCCGGTCGGCCTGCCCGCCCCGGCGGGCGCCGCGGCCCCGGCCGCGGGGGGCGCCCCGGCGGCCGCCGGCGGGAGCACGCCCAAGTGAAGCTGATCGACGTCTCGGTCGACAAACCCGTCCGGGTCTGGGTCGCCATCCTCCTGGCGGCCGTCTTCGGCGTCGTGGCCATGCTCACGATGCCGCTGCAGCTGGCCCCGACGACGGACCGGCCCGAGATCACCGTCCAGACCGCGTTCCGCGGCGCGGCGCCGCTCGAGGTCGAGCAGCAGCTGACCGACGCGATCGAGGAGAAGCTCACGTCCGTCGAGGGCGTGGACGAGATGCTGAGCACGAGCCGCGAGGGCAACTCGTCGGTCGTCCTCAAGTTCGACTGGTCCACGAACAAGGACATCGCCCGCCTCGACGTCTCCGAGAAGCTCGGCCTCGTCGAGAACCTCCCCGACGAGGCCGACCGCAGCGTGATCCGCGCGGTGAACTCCGACGAGGAGAACCCCATCGCGTGGATCGTCCTCGATGCGCCCCCGGACCAGGTCGTCGAGATGTCGGACGAGATGGACGACGTCGTGCGCGCGCGCCTCGAGCGCGTGCCCGGCGTCGGCGGCTCGCGGTTCCTCGGCGCCCGCAAGCGCGAGGTCCACGTCGTCCTCGACCTCGACGCGCTCGCGACCCGCGGCATCGGCGTGCCCGCGGTGCGCGACGCGATCCTGCGCGAGAACCGCAACGAGCGCGGCGGCACCAGCGAGGCCGGCAAGCGCCGGTGGGTCGTCCGCACCGTCGGGCAGTACGACGCCCTGCGCGAGCTCGAGGAGACCATCGTCGCCACGGGCGCCGACGGCACGCCGGTCGTGCTCGGCGACGTCGCGGAGGTCCGCTTCGGCCGCGAGAAGCGCGACGCGATCGTCCGGCAGAACGGGCGCCCCACCATCGTCACGGGCGTGCTGCGGCGCACGGGCGCCAACGTCGTCGACGTGATGCGCGACCTCAAGCGCGAGATCGCCGAGATCAACGCCACCGTCTTCGCCGGGCGCGACGCGCGCCTCGTGCAGGTCTACGACGAGACCGAGTACATCGAGGAGGCCAAGGGCCTCGTCGTCGACAACCTCGTCGTCGGCTCGATCCTCGCGACCGTGATCCTGCTGCTGTTCCTGAAGAGCATCACGTCGATGCTGGTGGTGGGCCTCTCGATCCCCGTGAGCCTCGTGACGACGTTCATCGTCATGAAGGGGCTCGGCCGGTCGCTCAACATCGTCTCGCTGGCGGGCCTCGCGTTCGCCTCCGGCATGGTCGTCGACAACGCCATCGTCGTCGTCGAGAACGTGTTCCGGCACGTCAAGGAGCTCGGCAAGCCCCTCAAGCAGGCGGCCCGCGACGCCACGGTGGAGGTGTGGGGCGCCCTGGTCGCGTCCACCCTGACCACGCTGGCGGTGTTCCTGCCGATCGTGTTCGTGAAGGAGGAGGCCGGGCAGCTCTTCCGCGACATCGCCATCGCCATCAGCGCCGCGGTCGGGCTCTCGCTCGTCGTCGCGATCACGGTCGTGCCCATGCTGTCGGCGCGCCTCCTGCGGCCCCACGGCGAGGGCGCCCTCGGCCGGTTCCTCGAGCTCGTGCTCGCGCCCCTCGACCGCGTCGGCGGCGTCTTCATCGGCGCCACGACCGCGATGGTCCGCTGGCTCGAGCGCGGCGTGCTGCGCCGCATCGTCTACCTCGCCGTGGTCCTCGGCGCGTCCGTGTGGGCGTTCGTCGCCTACCTCCCCCCCATCGACTACCTGCCCCAGGGCAACCGCAACCTCGTCCTCGCCATCGGCCAGTTCCCGGCCGGCTACTCGCTCGAGGAGCAGGACCGCGCGGTCACGACCGTCGAGCAGCGCCTCCTCGCGAACCCGCAGGTCGAGCGCATCTTCAGCATCGTCGGCCTCGAGATCACCCTCGTCGGCGTGCTCGCGAAGAAGGAGCAGGCGACGATCGCCGAGATGCAGAAGCTCGTGG
>JAEUHO010000198.1 GCA_016795345.1 Planctomycetia bacterium
GCTCGCGCAGCGCGCGGTGGCAGAGCGTCCACGCGACGCGGCGCGGGAGCGCGCGGGCGAGCGCGCCCGCGACGCCGCCGAGCGCGGGCGTCGCCACGCGCTCGACGCGGCGGCCGGCGAGCACGTCGTCCGAGCCCGGCACGACGGGGTAGCCGTGGAAACGGGCGCCGTCGTCGGCGGGCGCGGTCAGGAGGACGGGCTCGAGGCCGTGGGCGGGCCACGCGCGCATCCACGACGTGACGCGGCGCACGCCGGGCCCGCCGAGGGGCGGGCTCTGGTGCGCGACCACGAGGACGGGGATGGCGGGAGCCACGGGCCGAGGATCCCACGGCGGGCGCCCGGGCGCACGTTGCGAGCCGTCGGGTCCCGCGGGCGACGGGGCGGTACACTCGGGCCTCCCGAGACGGCGGACCCGCTCCCGATGACGGTCGAGACCCTGGCGCTCCGGTGCACCTCCTGCGGGGCGTCGCTCTCGGTCCCGAGCGGCCCCGCGCACGTCACCTGCACGTTCTGCGGGACGGCCCTGCTGGTCGTGCGGTCGGGCGGCGTCGCCTACCTCGAGCAGGACGTCGCCGAGATCCGCGAGGGCGTGGCCGACCTGCGCACCGGCGTGGGCGAGCTGCTCGACGGCCAGGACGACGTGCACCGCCGGCTCGCGCGCATCGAGCACGCGACCCGCGAGCGCGCGATCGTCGAGGAGATGGAGGAGCTCGAGAAGCACGGCAGGACGATGGGCGTCGTCTGGGTGTCGTCGGTGGCGGTCGCCCTCGCCGTCGTCGCCGCCTTCGTCTCCGACCGCTCGAGGCCGAAGCCCGAGCTGTTGCTGCTCGCGTTGGTCGGCTTCGGGCTCCTGTTCAACCTCCTCCTCCGGCTGCCGGGCGCGCGCCGGCACGCGTGGCTGATGGACGAGCTCGAGGCGCTCGATGCCGCGACCGAGGGCGACGACCGAGGGTCGTACGCGTGAGCGCCGCGGACGCCGCGCCGCGGCGCGTGGTCGTGTGGGCCCATGCGAGCGTCCTCGACCGCGGCGGGTACGCGCGCCGCGTCCTCGACGCCGCCGCGACGTGGCGCGACGCCTTCCCCGGCGCCACGGTCACGGTCGCGACCGTCGAGAGCCCGCGGGCCCTGCGTGACCCGACGGCCCGGGCCGAGGTCCAGCGCGGGCTCTCCGCCCACGGCGTCGACCTCGTGGTGGTGCACGGCTGGCCGAGGCGGTGGGGGCTCGCGCGGCTCGCCGACGGGTTCGCGGCGCGGGCGGCCGCGCGCCTCTTCGCCCGGACGGGCGCCGACCTCGTGCACGCGCACGGGCCCCGCGCCGCGCGGTCCGCGCTCGCGGGGGCGCGGCGCGTGCCGTCCGTCCGCGTGGTGGTGGACGTCCACGGCGACCGCGCGGCCGAGACGCGGCTCGAGCGCGGCGAACCCGACGGGGCCTCGACCGCGCCGGACCCGGCGGAGCGGGCCGTGGTCGCGTCGGCGGCGGGGGTGTTCCACGCGAGCGAGGCGCTCGCCGCGCGGTTCCCCGCGGGCCCGGGCCGGCCGAGCGCGGTGGTGCCGTGCCTCGTGGACGACGCGCGCATCCCGCGCGACGACGACGCGGAGGCGGCGCGGGTCGCGGCGCGGCGCGCGTGGGGGCTCGCGGGCGACGAGTGGGTCGTCGCGTACGCGGGCTCGCTCGCGTCGTGGCAGGAGGTGCCGCGCCTCGCGGCGATCGTGCGGCACGCCGCCGACCGCGTGCCGCAGTTGCGGTGCCTCGTCGTGACGCCCGCGAAGGCCGAGGCCGCGGCGTTGTTCGCGCGGGCCGGCCTGCCGCGGGGCAAGGTGATGGTCGTGTCGCCGCCGTCGGAGGAGGTCGTGCGCACGCTCGCGGGCGCGGACGCGGCGGCGCTCCTGCGCCGGCCCGCGCTCGCGAACCACCTCGCGTTCCCGACGAAGCTCGCGGAGTACCTCGCCGCGGGCCTCGACGTGGTGGCGAGCGACGCGTGCCCCGCGGTCGCGGGCGCGGTGACGGCCGCGCCGGGGCTCGGGCAGGTCGTCCCGTGGGCGGCCGACGACGCGACGTTCGCCGCGCGTCTCGCCGGCGCCGCGCGGCCCGGCACCGCGGCCGAGCGGGCCTCGCGTCGGGCGTACGCGCGGGCCGCCCTCGCGCGCTCCGCGGCGGTCCCGGCCTACCGGCGGGTGGGGGCGGCCGCGGTCCGCGGCTGACGCGGGGCGGGCCCGCGTCCGCGGGCGTCGCAACCCTTGCGCCGGGGGCGGGTCCCGCCGACGATCCGGAGCCCCCATGCGCACGATCCTCGTCACCGGCGGCGCCGGCTTCATCGGCAGCAACTTCGTCTCGCGGGTCTTCCGGGACCGTCCCGACTGGAAGATCCTCGTCCTCGACGCGCTGACGTACGCGGGCAACCTCTCGAACTTCGCGCCGGCGATGCGCGACCACCCGCGCTTCGAGTTCTGGTACGGCGACGTCAACAACCTCACGCTCGTGGACAGCCTGGTGGCCCGCTCGGACCTCGTGGTGCACTTCGCGGCCGAGAGCCACGTCGCCCGGTCCATCGCCGACGACCGCATCTTCTTCCAGACCGACGTCATGGGCACGCAGTCGGTGGCCAACGCGGTCGTGAACCACCAGAAGAAGGTGGAGCGGTTCGTCCACATCTCGACGAGCGAGGTCTACGGGTCGGCGGTCCGCGAGCCCATGGACGAGGACCACCCGCTGCTGCCCTCGAGCCCGTACGCGGCGGCCAAGGCCGGCGCGGACCGGCTGGTCGACTCGTACGTCCGCACCTACGACCTCCCCGCGGTGATCGTGCGGCCGTTCAACAACTACGGCCCGAACCAGCACCTCGAGAAGTGCGTGCCGCGGTTCGTGACGTCGGCGCTGCTCGGTGAGCCGCTCGAGCTCCACGGCGGCGGCGGCGCGGCGCGCGACTGGCTCTACGTCGAGGACTGCGTCGACGGCGTGCTCGCGTGCCTCGAGGCGCCGCTCGACCGCGTCCGCGGTCAGGTGATCAACCTCGCGACCGGCACCGCGACCTCGGTGAAGGACATCGCCGACGAGATCCTCCGCATCGCCCAGCGCCCGGCCACGCCGAAGGTCTCCGTCGGCGAGCGGCCCGGGCAGGTGCTCCTGCACATCGGCGACCCCGCGCGCGCGGCGTCGCTCCTCGGCTGGCGCGCCAAGACCTCGCTCCGCGACGGGCTCGCCAAGACCTACCGCTGGTACGAGACGCACCCCGAGTGGTGGGAGCCGCTCCGCTGGATGCGCCAGGTCCGCATCCACCTCCCCGACGGCCGCGAGGAGCTGCACTGACGGTTCGCCGTGGGGCCCCGGTCGCCCGGGGCGACACGGCCCTGCTCGACCCGACGACGTGCTCCGTGGGCTTCGGCGAGAGGGCTGACGTCGTCGCCGAACAGCCGCAGGTTCTCCACGGGTCCCCCCAGGGCCGCCCGCAACGGCTTCGGGACGTCGTCGAATGACGGTCCGGTCTCCGGGGTCAGGGGGGGCGACGACCGCGCGGCGTGACTCGAGCGGACGGGGCTTCCCCCGATCGGGACTGCCTTGCGCGGCGGGCGCGACGGGAACGGCCCGTGGGCTCGGGATTGTCTTACGGGGTCGGCGGCGGGATTTCGTGGATGGGGTGGGTCGGAGGCGTCGAACGCCCCGCGGCCCGTCCTGTCTCCCCGGAGTTCCCCATGCCGAATCGCGCCACTGCTCGCCCGGGCCTTCGGGCATTCGTCGCCCTCGCCGCGCTCGTCGCCGCCGGCCCGCGGCCGGCGACCGCGCAGGGCATCCCGGCCGACGTGCCGTTCGTCTCGGTGGACCCCCGGGTCGATGGCGCCGCGTCGTTCGCCGGAGAGTGGACGGATGCCCTCGCGGTGCCCAACTCCTTCGTCGACCCCACGACCCTCGAGACCCCGGGCGGGACATTCTACTACGAGTCGCGTGTGGACTGGACCGCGACGTCCTCCAGCGGGAACACGGCGACCTACCCGGGGAACACCTTCTTCATCGCCCACGACATCTGGGGCTCGCCGACCGGCACGTTCCAGTTCTTCAAGACGAACGACGCGTCGGACTGGAACTACGTGAAGTGCACGTTCTCGAACGGGACCGTCGTCGAGTGCTGGTGCTTCGGCGGGTTCACCGCGACCCCGACGCCTCCCCACGGGCTCGCCAACGACCTCGACGAACCGGACGACGGGCCCTGGATCACCGGTGCGGTCGGGTTGGGCGCATCTTCGCTGGTCCCCGAAGGGGCCGGGACGAACCTCGTGGACGATCGCGGGTTCATCGCCCGACTGGGTGGCGACCCGGCCACCGACCGGCACTGGTTCCCCGGCGATCCGGAACCGGGAGACGCGGGCTGGG
The DNA here is from genome assembly GCA_016795345.1 of Planctomycetia bacterium. GTDB lineage: Bacteria > Planctomycetota > PLA2 > PLA2 > JAEUHO01 > JAEUHO01. The sequence continues at coordinate 4,367 of JAEUHO010000198.1, forward strand.
ACTGGGACGACTTCTACGGGTGTTTCGCCCGCGCAGGCTTCAACGACACGTTCACGACCACCGGCACGGATCCGGTGCCGGCGCACGCGGGCAACAACGAGGTGTACGAGTGGTGCTTCCACGAGTCGGCGGTCGTCCCGCCGCTGCTCGAGTGCACCAACGTTCGCGTCGAGCTCGTGGACCCTCCCAAGCGGACCGTGATCCACTTCGCGCCGGACTGGTTCCTGCACTTCGGGGACACGCCGGTCCCCGCCCTGCCGTGGCCCGCGGTCGCCGGGCTCGCGGCCGCGGTCGTGGCGCTGCTCGCGTGCACCCGGCGTCGCGGCCGCGCCGGCGTGGCCGTCGGCGTGCTCCTCACCGGGCTCCTGCTCGTCGGGTGTGGTGGGGGCGGCGGTGGCGGCGGGCCGTCGAAGGCGCCTCCGCCCGTGGACGACCCGGTCCCGGTCCTGCCGAACGGGCTGGTGGGCCAACCCTACGCGGGCCTGCTGACCGCGTCGGGGGACTTCCCGCCGTTCACGTTCACGCGGGTCGGTGGTCAGCTGCCGCCCGGGCTCCAGCTCGCGCCGGGCGGGCAGGTGACCGGGACACCGACGCTCGCCGGCGAGTTCGAGGCCGAGATCGAGATCGCCGACGCGCTCGGTCGCCGGTTCGGGACGCAGACGTACGTCCGCATCGATCGGGACCACTATCACCCGATCGAACTGGTCTCGCTGAGCCTCCACGGCGTCTCGCCGACGCTCGCGGGCCAGGTCGGACAGCCGATGATCGGAGCCATCGAAGTCCGCGGCGGCGATCCGCTGGCGTTCTACCAGTTCCAGCCGGTGAACCCGAGCCAACTGCCGCCGGGAGTGACGATCTTCCCGAACGGGATCATCCGGGGCACGCCTACGGCGGCGACGCCGGGGCCCGTGAACGTGGGGATCCGGGTGACGAACGGCGCGTCGCCGCCCGTCGATCTCGCCGCGTTCTTCGACGTCTTCCCGTGACGCCGCGCCGCCGGTGGGCCGTGGCGGCGGCCGTCGCGATCGCGGCGGCGGGCACCGTCCCGATGCTCACGGACGCCGGGCCGCTCGGGACCGCGCGTGGCGCGTTGGTGGAGTGGACGGCGTCGGTCGCGGCCCGTGTGCTCCCGGCGGTCGGCGTGCCGGTCCGCCGGGACGGTCCGGCGTTGGTGAGTCCGGACGGGCGCCGGGCCCGCGTCGTCCGGGACTGCGACGCCCTCGCCCCGCTCGCGCTGCTCCTCGCCGGGCTCGTCGTCGCGCCCGGCGGCCGGGCCCGCCGCGTCGTCGTGGCCGTCGGCGGGGGGCTCGCGGTGCTGGCCCTCAACCAGGTCCGGATCGCGCACCTCGTCACGCTCGTCGGACGCGATCCCCGCGGGTTCCAGCGCGCGCACGAGTTCATCTGGCCCGCGGTCCTGTGTGGGACGGTGCTCGGCGCGATCGCGTTCGCGAGCACCCCGAGGCGGTGTCGTCGATGATCCCTGCGCGCGCAATCGCCGCCGTTGTCGCCGGGGGCGTCGGCTGGCTGGCCCTCGACGCCTACGCGGTCGGGCTCGCGGCGCTGGTCTCGGCGGAGGGGATCGCCGGTGCGACCGATCGCGCCCGCGTCGCCGTCGGGTCCGGCTTGCGGCACGTGGCGATCGGGTCCGTCGTGGGGCTCCTCCCCCTGGTCGCGGCCGTGGTCGGCTACTTCGCGACGGGGCACGGTCGGCGCGGCGCGGGCCTCGCGTCCCTGGCCCTCGCCGCCACGGTCGGGCTCCACGCGGCGCTGCTCGCCCTCGGCGTGGCCGTGGCCCGGGGGGAGGCCTCGGGGGTCCCCCACCTGTGCTGGCGAACCTGGCACGGCGGAGGCTCCATGGCGTGGGTCGTCCTGGTGGGCGCGGGCCTGCGCGCCGGGGTCGCGCATCGGCACGGGCTGCCGTGATCACGACCGGCTCGGACCGCGTGGCAGCGGGCGACGGGGGGCGCGCACGCACCCGCCCCCGTGGCTATCCTGCGGACCACGGCGCGCGGCGGTCGCGGCGCCCGTGGGCTGCCATGCTCCCCGATCCCGCCGCATTCCCCGATCCTCGTTCCTTGCCGACGGCGTCCGAGCCGCGCGAGCCCGGGATCGGCGGCGACGGCGCGGCGAAGGCCGGCGCCACCGACGCCCTCGTGCGCGCGCTGTACCCACACCTTCGGCGATTGGCGGCGCACGTCCTCGCGCGCACGGGTCCGCAGGTCACGCTCCAGACCACGGCCTTGGTTCACGAGGCGTGGCTGCGCTTGGGGGGCTCGACGGCCGCGGCCTCGCGCGACCACGAGCACTTCATGGCCACGGTCGCCCGCGCGATGCGGCACGTCCTGATCGATCGCGCGCGCGCGCGCCGCGCGGTCCGACGGGGCGGCGGCGCCCGTCCGGTGTCGCTGCCGTCCGGCGTGGCGCCGGTCGCGGAGGGGGCCGTGAACGGCGTGGACCTCCTCGCGCTCGACGAGGCGCTCGAGGCCCTCACGCGGTTCGACGCGGGCCTCGGCCGCCTCGTCGAGCTGCGCTTCTACTCGGGCTTGACGGTCCCGGAGACCGCGGAACTGCTCGGCGTCTCGCCCTCGACGGTGGAGAAGCGGTGGACCGTCGCACGGGCGTGGCTGGCCCGGGCGCTCGACGGCGATTCGCGCCCGTGACGACGCGCCCGCCGGACGTGGATGCGCGGCGTCTCGTCGAGATCGTCGGCGAGGCGGCCGCACTCGCCGAGGCGGATCGGCCGGCGTTCCTCGACCGGGCGTGTGGATCCGACGAACGATTGCGGCAGGAGGCCGAGTCCCTCCTCGTCTGGGCCGCCCGCACGACCGCGGCGGCGGACGACGTGTTCCGCGAGGCCGTGGGACGGGAAGCGGCGGCATGGGTCCGGGAGGACGACGAGGTCGCGCCGGTCGTCCCGGGCTTCCGCGTCGTCCGCGAGCTGGCCAGGGGCGGGATGGGGGTCGTGTACGAGGCCGAGCAGGACCGACCACGCCGCACCGTCGCGCTCAAGGTACTCCGTCGCGCCGTCGCCGACGACGAGCACCGACGTCGCTTCGACCGCGAGGCCGAGGTGCTCGCGCGGCTCGAGCATCCCGGGATCGCGCGGATCTACGGGGTCATCACGGCGACCGATGCGGCCGGGGAGCGCCCGTGCATCGTCATGGAGCGCGTCGTCGGGGTGCCGATCACCGAGCATGCGGCGCGGGCCGCGCTCCCCTGGCGGGCGCGGGCCCTGTTGGCCGCGGAGGTCGCCGAGGCGCTGCAACACGCGCACGCGCGCGGGATCGTGCATCGCGACGTGAAGCCCGCGAACGTGCTCGTGGACGGGTCGGGAAGGCCGCGTGTCGTCGATCTCGGGATCGCGCTCGAGGACCTGGGGGCGGCGGGCGCCGTCGCGCGGCCCGCCGGGACGTTGCCCTACGCGAGCCCCGAGCAACTCCGTGGGCCGGCCGACGCCGTGGACGTCCGCACCGACGTGTACGGGCTCGGGATGCTCACCTACGAGCTCCTCGCGGGGCGTCCCGCCCTCGACGTCATCGGCGCATCCACGGACGAGGCGCTGCGCCGGGCCGTCGAGATGGTCCCCGTGCCGCTCGGCGCCGTGGACGCGAGGTTGAACGGCGACGTCGAGCTCGTCGTCGCGCGCGCCGTGGCGAAGGGCCCCGACGCGCGGTACCCCACCGTGCAGGCGTTCGCGGACGACCTCCGCCGCTGCGTACGGGACGAACCCGTGAGCGTGAGGCCGCCGACGGCCGGGTACCTCCTGCGCAAGCTCGTCGCACGGCATCGAGGCGTCACGCTCGCGGTCTCCATGCTCGCGGCGTCGCTCGTCGTCGGGATCGTCGTGGCCCTCGGGCTGGCGCGCGCCGAGGCGCGCGCGCGCACGCGTTCGGACGCGCTCGCGCAGGCGGCGGACGCGGCCCGCCGCGGGATGGCGACGAGCTCCTACCGAGCCATGATCGTCGCGGCGCAGGCCGCGCTCCTCTCCGGCGACGCGGACGCCGCGGCCTCGTTCCTCGAGACGACGGACCCCGCGGCACGGGGCTTCGAGTGGCGCTGGTTGCGCGCGCAGGTGGATGCGTCCGAGGAACGGTACGGCCCGGCGGACGGGCTCGAGGACGCGACGCCGATCGCGGTGGCCGCGCTCGGGGACCCGGGGACGGTCGTCGTGTTGTGGCGCCGTCCGGTGGGCGGCGAGCCGACGTTCCTGCTCGAGCGGCGGAGGCTCGGTCGCGGGCCCCGACAGATCGTCCCGCTCGGGGCGGGTTGGATCGGAGCCCTCGCCGGCGACGGCCGCGCGGCGTGGGTTGCGTCCCACCAGAAGGTGACGCGCTTCGACGTGCCGCCGGAGGGGAGCGGCGCCGTGGTGCCCGGCGTGACGGTGGAGGTGGGGGCTCCGGTCGTGGCCCTTGCGGCCCCCCGCACGGCGAACGGGCCGGTGGCGGCGGTCGCGGGGATCGATGGGCGGAGCGAGGTCCGTCTGCTCCGACACGACGGTACCGTGGGCCCCGGATGGAGGCTCCCCGCGGATCGTTCGGAGTTCGCCGTCCGGTCCGACGGCCTCGGGGTGGTCGTCGGGACAGGCGCCGGGGATGCCGTGCACCTCGACGCATCCGGCGCTCGCGCGCTGGGCTGGCACGGTCCCTCGATCGCGTCGATCGCGGTC
>JAEUHO010000245.1 GCA_016795345.1 Planctomycetia bacterium
GTGGCCCTGCGGGCGCGCCGGCGGGGGCGGCCGGGGCTGGGGCGGCGCGCCCGGCCGCGGCGGGCCCGACCCGGCCGGCGTGCTCGGCCCCGCGGCCGGCCCGGGTGGGGCGGGCGGCCGCGCCGGCGCCGTCGCGCTCGCCGCCGAGCCCCCGTCCACGATGCCGGTCGCGTCGAGCTTGCGACGGTAGGCCGCGCTGCTGCGCATCGCCTCGTTCACCGCGGCGTCCGCCGCCGTCACGGGCACGGGCGCCGTCGGCAGGGCCAACTTCGGCGTCGGCGGCGCGGGCGGTTCGCGCCGCAGCTCCGCGAGCGGCGCCGGCGCGGGCAGCGGCGCCGCGGGCTCGAAGGCGTCCGCGCGCGGAAGGCTCGGCACCGCAGCCGTCGCCGCCGCGGACTTCGGCTCCGGCGCCTTCACCGGCTCGGACGGACGGGCGACCTCCGGGGGCTTCGTCGGCGTGCCGGCGACCTTGCCCGGCTCGGCCGTCGCCGCCGGGCCGGTGCCGCCGCTCGGCGCCGTCGGCTTCGGGACCGCCGCCACCGCCGTCGCGGGCACTTCCGTGGTGGAGGCCTTCGGGGGCGGCGGGGGCGGCGGGGCCGCCGTCGCCTCGGGTGCCTTGGGACCTTCGGGGCGCGCGGGGGCCGAGGTCGGCACCGGCGGCACCGGCGGCGTCGCGGCGGCGGGCGCCGCGGCGACCGGCGTCGGCGCGACGCCGACCGACGGCGTCGGCGTCGGAGGCTGCGGGGCCGGAGGCGCCGAGGTGGACGGCGAACGGGCCTCGCGGTCCGGCGCAGGGTCTGCCGCCTCTACCGGCGGACCGACGTCGTCGGCGGCGTTGAGGTCGTCGATCCCCGGGGCGGACGTGGCGACCTCGGCCGCGGCGGACGCGGCGGGCGGGGGTGCGGGCTCCTCGGACCGCGCGTACCGCACCCCGCTCGGCAGATCGTCGGCGTGCACCTCGCGCGGCGCGGCCGTCGGCGGCGCCCCGACGTCGGGCAGCGGCTCGTCGGCGTAGCGGATCCCCGCGATCGGCTTCGCCTTCGTCGCGGCGGGCCCGCCCGCCGACGGCGGCGACAGCGTCACGGTCGACGCGGTGGCGGTCGGGATGGGGGGGCGCTCGCCCGGCTCGCGGTAGCGGATGGGCCCCACGTCGGTCGCGTTGCCGAACTCCGGCGGCAGTTCGGTACCGTCCGGCGCGACGCGGCGCTCCGGGTACCACGCCTTGGCACCCTTCCCGCCCGCGGCCTTCGACGGCGCACGCGCTCCCGTCGTGTCGAGCACGAGCGGCGCGAGCGCGAGCAGCAGCCCCGGCACGGCGACGAGCGCGAGGATGGCCCCCGCGAACCCGGTGCCGACGCCGTCGCGCAGCAGGCTCGCGAGCCCGCCCGCCAGCCGACCGCCGCCGGCCGCCGCGGGCGTCGTCAGGACCCCCGCCAGGCCGCCGACGCCGAACGCGAAGACGAGGCTCCCGAGGACCGCCAGCAGGCTGCCCGGTCCCTTGCCGTGCCGCCACGTGAGCAGCGCGTACGGGATCGCGACGAAGAGCAGCGCCACGCCGCCCCACCCGAACGCGAGCCCCGGCGACGACAGCAGCACGAGCAGCACGCCGCCCGGCGGCCGGGCGAAGCCCTCGCGGATGCCCACCGCCACGTTGATGCAGAGGAGGGCGAACAGGCCCGCGAGGAGCCCGATCCAGACGACATCCCGGGTGCCGCGCTGCTGCGTCATGAGTTCCCGGATCGTAGCAACGCACCCCCCCGTGGTCGGCGGGTCGGGCCGCCGGAGGTCCGGCTTCCGCCGGGCCGCCACCACGTCGCCTCCCGCGCGCGCCCCGGGAACCGCGGGGGCCGCGGGGACTCCCGTTGCGTCCGGGGGCGGTCCGGCCCTGGGGTCGCGGTCGTGCTCCCGGGGACGCGAGGCCCGGTCGCCGCCACGGCGGCCGTGACCGAGGGGGGCCCTCGCGCGAGGTACAGTCGTGCCCCTCGACCGATCCTCCCCCCGTTCGCCCGCCCGCCGAGTCGCGCCATGGCCGTCCCGAAGCCCCTCATCGTCGTCGATCCCGAGATCATGGGCGGGCAGCCCGTGTTTGCGCGGTCGCGCGTGCCCGTGCAGACCCTCCTCGACTACCTGGTCGCGGGCGACTCGCTCGACGAGTTCCTCGACGACTTCCCGCCCCTCACGCGAGAGCACGCCGCGGCGATCCTCCGTGCGGGGGTCGCGGCGCTGAGCCGCGATGCGGGTCCCGCTCGATCACTGCCTGCCACGCCGGCTCCTCGCAAGGCTCGAGGGGCTCGAGGTGCGGACCGCCGCCGTCGTCGGGTGGGCGGCGGTTCCTGATCGCGAGCTGCTGCGGGCGGCCGCGGCGACCTTCGACGCGTTCGTGACGGTGGACCGCGGGATCGCGAGCACGCGTCCGGTCCCGGAACGGCTTGCGATCGTGGTGCTGGTGGCGCCTTCGAACCGGGTCGCCGACCTCGAGCCTCTCGTGCCCGCGCTGCGGGCGGCCCTCGAACGCCCCGCGCGGGGCACGGTGGTCGTGCTCCGGCGGTGAGCTTCGGCTGCGGGGGTCGGTGTGAGGTCGGGCTCCCGGGGACGCGAGGCCCGGTCGCCCGCGGTGCCGCCGCGGCGCCCGCGCGAGCGTGACCGAGGGGGGTGCTCGCGCGAGGTACAGTTGTGCCCCTCGACCGATCCTCCCCCCGTTCGCCCGCCCGCAGAGCCGCGCCATGGCCGTCCCGAAGCCCCTCATCGTCGTCGACCCCGAGATCATGGGCGGGCAGCCGGTGTTCGCGCGGTCCCGCGTGCCCGTCCAGACCCTCCTCGACTACCTGGTCGCGGGCGACTCGCTCGACCGGTTCCTCGACCATTTCCCCCCGCTCACGCGAGAGCACGCCGCGGCGATCCTCCGTGCGGGGGTCGCGGCGCTGAGCCGCGATGCGGGTCCTGCTCGATCACTGCCTGCCACGCCGGCTCCTCGCAAGGCTCGAGGGGCTCGAGGTGCGGACCGCCGCCGTCGTCGGGTGGGCGGCGGTTCCTGATCGCGAGC
>JAEUHO010000260.1 GCA_016795345.1 Planctomycetia bacterium
CCACCGAGGGCGGCTACGACCTCGTCGGCGGCATCGGGTCGGTGGTGCCGGCGAACACCGACACCCCCGCGATCCCCGAGGCCACCGACGCGGCGATCAAGAAGCTCCCGGCCTGATCGCCGGTCGCCATGGGACCCCGTCCCGCCGCGAGAGGCCCGTGAGGCCGCCGACGCCCGCCTCCGGCGGTCCGCGGCGCCCGGCCCCGCGCCGCCGCGTCGGCGCCGCCGCGGGCGCGTTGCTGCTCGCCGCGGCCGCCCTCTCGCGTGGCGTCGTGGCCCGCGCGGACGCGCCCGCCGCCGCGCCGGTCGCCGCGCCCGCGGAAGGCGGCGCCGGGGCGTCGCGGTTCGAGGCCACCTGGCACGACGCGGACGGGACGGCCCGGGCGCTGTACCGCCCGCGGTTCGTCCCCGCCGGCCTGCTGCTCGCCGACGCGAAGGCCTTCGGGTTGGCGCCGCTCGACCTCGCCCTCGACGGCCGTCGCGGGCGCATCCTCGTGACCGGCGCCGCGGATCGGCTCGGCTACGCCGCCGACGCCTTCGGCTACCTCGACGTCCCGACGCCGCAGGCGCTCGTCGAGGTCTCCCTCGTCGAGACGCTCTCGCGCTGCCGCAACGATCACGGCGGCCACCTGTCGTTCGACCGCGGCCCCGACGGGCCGGACACGTTCTTCCGCGCGTTCCGCGCCGACTTCGAGCCGTCCGCGTGGCTGCGGAGCGAGCTGGTGGGGGGGCTGCCGTTCCAAGGGGTCGACGTGCGGGGCGGCGGCACGGACCTCTCCGACGGCCTCTCGGGCACCCTCGATGCCGTCCTCCGCGGCCTCGCGCACGACGGCGAGGCCGACGTCCTCGCGCGGCCGTGCCTCGTCTGCACCGAGGGCGTGCCCGCGAAGGTCTCGTCCACGCTGTCGCTGCCGGCGTCGCTCTTCTTCCAGAACGGGGCCGTCGTCACGCGGCAGCAGGTGGACGAACGCGCCGGCATCTCGCTCGAGGTCACCGTCGAGTCCGTCGGCCGCGACGCGGTGCGCCTCCGCCTGCACCCGTGGATCCGCCGCCTCGAGGAGGCGACGTCGCCCACGGGGCCCGAGTCGTACCCGGTGCTCGGCGTGCGCGAGGCCACCACGACCGTCCGCGTCGCCGACGGCGAGACCGTCGTCGTCGCGGCGCTCGAGGGGCGCCGCCTCGTGCGCGACCGCCGCGGGTACCCCGCGCTCGACCACCTGCCGGCCCTCGACACGGTCCTCTCCGCCCACACGACGGAGCGGGACGCCACCGACCTCCACGTGATGGTGCGCGTCCGCATCCTGCAGCCCGGCCGCGACCCGGTGCCCATGACGCCGCCGAGCGAGACCGCGCGGCTCGAGGCGCGCCGGGCCTCGCCGTCCCCTCGCCCGACCGCCGCGTCGCCGCGCTGACGACGTTCGCGCGGCCGGCGATCCGCGGGGACGCGAGGCCCGCCCGCCGGCGCGTCCGCGCCGAGGGCCCCGCGCTCCCGGCCCCGCGCCGCGGAAAACGAAGCGGGGCCCCGTCGTCGCCGACGGGGCCCCGCTTCAGGAACGAACGGAGGTCGTGGGATCAGCGCCGGCCGTAGCCGCCGCCCCCCCCGCCGCCACCGCGACCGCCGCGGCCACCGCCGCCGCCGCCGCGCCCGCCCCGGCCGCCGCCGTACCCGCCGCCGTCACGGCGCGGGCCACGGTCGTCGCCCATGGGACGGTCGCCGCCGCCGTCGAAGCCCTCGCCGCCCTCGGGCGGGCCGTCGGCCTCGGGCGCCACCGGCGCCGCCGCGGAGAGACCCTTCTCGATGAGCGCGGCCTTGCGCGAGAGCTTCACGCGGCCCTGCTCGTCGATCCGGATCACCTTGACCAGCGTCATGTCGCCCATGTTGAGGACGTCGGTGACGCGGCCGACGTACCCGTCGGCCAGCTCGGAGATGTGGCACATCCCCTCGAGGCCCGGCTGCAGCTCGATGAAGGCGCCGAAGTCCTTCACCGACACCACCTTGCCGTTGTAGATCTTCCCGAGCTCGGCCTCGACCGAGATCATCTCGACCTGCTCGCGGGCCCGGGCGAGCGACTCGCCGTCGGCGGCGTAGATGCGGACCACGCCCGCGTCGTCCACCTCGAGCTTGGCGCCCGTCTCCTCCTGGATCCGGCGGATGTTCTTGCCGCCGGGGCCGATGAGCATGCCGATCTTGTCGGGGCGGATGTTGACCGTCTCGACGCGCGGCGCGTACGGGCTGTACTCGTCGCGGGGCCGCGGCATCGCGGCCAGCATCACCTTGAGCACGTGGATGCGGCCCTCGCGCGCCTGCGCGAGCGCCTGCTGCATCAGGGGACGGGGGAGGCCCGTCGTCTTGATGTCCATCTGCAGGGCGGTGATGCCGAACTGCGTGCCGGCGACCTTGAAGTCCATGTCGCCCGCGTGGTCCTCGTCGCCGAGGATGTCGGAGAGGATGGCGACCTTGCCGCCCTCCTCGACGAGGCCCATGGCGACGCCCGCGACGGGCTGGCGGATCTTCACGCCCGCGTCCATGAGCGCCAGCGTCCCGCCGCACACCGTGGCCATCGACGACGAACCGTTCGACATCAGGATGTCGGAGACGATGCGCAGCGTGTACGGGAACGACGAGTCGTCGGGCAGCACCGCGGCGATCGCGCGCTCGGCCAGGGCGCCGTGGCCGATCTCGCGGCGGCTGGGGCCGCGGATGGGGCGGGTCTCGCCGACGGACATCGGCGGGAAGTTGTAGTGCAGGTAGTACTTCTTGCGGGCCTCGACGGTGTTCAGGCCGTCGACGATCTTCTCGTCGTCCGCGGTGCCGAGCGTCGCGGCCACGAGGGCCTGCGTCTCGCCGCGGGTGAAGAGGGCCGAGCCGTGGGCGCGGGGGAGGACGCCGACCTCGATGGTGATCGGGCGGATGTCCGTGGCCTTGCGGCCGTCCACGCGCTTGTCGGCGAGCGCGGCCTGGCGGATCAGGAGCCGCTCGACCTCGTGCGTCGCGGCGCCGACGTCGGCGGCGGTGAACTTGCCCGCGACCGGCACCTTGTTCTCGGTGTCCACCAGCGCGGCCTTGATCGCCTTGCCGACGGCCTTGACGGCCGCCTGGCGGGCGAGCTTGGTCGGCTTGTGGAGGGCGTCGCGCAGCGGCGCCTCGAAGCCCGCCGTCACCGCGGCGATGGCCGCCGGGTTCACGGGCTTCTCGACGAACGGCACGGCCTTCCAGCCGATCTTGTCGCGCAGCTCGCTGATCGCGTCGCAGATGCGCCCGATCACCGCGTGGCCGAAGAAGATCGCCTCGAGCATGACCTCCTCGGACAGCTCGTTCGCGCCGGCCTCGACCATCGTCACGGCGGCCTTCGTGCCGGCCACCACGAGGTCGAGCGGGCTGTGCTTCATCGTCTCGACGTCGGGGAAGGCGACGAACTCGTCGCCCTTCATGCCGATGCGGACCGCGCCCAGGGGGCCGAGGAACGGCATCGCCGACAACGAGAGCGCGGCGCTCGCCGCGACGACCGACAGCACGTCCGGGTCGTTCGTCTGGTCGTACGAGACCACGAACGTCTGGACCTGCACGTCGTCCTTGAAGCCCTCGGGCCAGAGCGGCCGGATGGGCCGGTCCGCCATGCGCATCGTGAGGATCTCGCGCTGGCTCGGCGGGCCCTCGCGCTTCATGAAGCCGCCGGGGATCTTGCCGGACGCGTACGTCTTCTCGCGATAGTCGATCGTCAGCGGGAAGAAGTCGGTCCCCTCGCGCGGCGTGCCGGTGCTCGCGCCGGAGAGGACGATCGTGTCGCCGAGCCGCACCGTCGCGGCGCCCGCCGCGAGCAGCGCCAGCCGCCCGGTCTCGATGATGAGTGACTTGCCCCCGACGTCGAGGGCGACCTGATGGACTGCCACGGAACCTCCTACCTGCGGATGCCGAGACGGGTGATCAGCGCCTGGTAGCCGGAGGCGTCCGTACGGGCGAGATAGCGCAGCAGCGCGGAGCGCTTGCCGACCATCTTCAGGAGCCCACGACGGGTGTGAAAGTCCTTCGGCGCACCCTTGAGGTGCTCCGTGAGGTGCCGGATGCGCTCCGTGAGGACCGCGATCTGCACCTGGGACGAGCCCGTGTCGTTCTCGTGAACGCGGGCCGCCTGGATCACTTCCGTCTTCTTCTTCGGATCGAGGGGCATGAGCCCACCTCCTGCCACCGGCGGGCGAGTCGTGCGACGAGCACGACAAGCACCGCGGTCATCGGCTTGAAACTGTGAAGTTGAACGGGGGAGGGTACGGGCCCGGCCCGCCGGTGTCGCCCATATCCGGAGAGGCCCCCCGGCGCCCCGGCGCGCGCCGCGGGCCGGGCCTCGCGTCCCGGGAGAGGGGGTCAGTCCCCCGGCCGATCGTCCGGGGGCCGATCGTCGGGCGCGTCCTCGCCCGGGGGGGCCGGTTCGTCCGACGGGGGGAGGGGCTCGTCGTCCGCCGACGCGAGGCCCGGCGGGGGGCGGCGTTCGAGGTCGTCGAGCCACGCGCGGAGCAGCCCCATGGCGACGCGCTGGTCCACGAGGCCGCCCTTGCGCGCCCGCTCGAGGGAGCCGCCCTTCGCCCGCAGGTCGTCCTCGGCGGCCCACGAGGAGAGGCCTTCGTCGAGGTAGGCGACCGGCACGCCGAGGGCGCGGCCGAGGGCGTCGCCGAACGCCCGCGCCTCGGCGGACATCTCCGACGGCCGCCCGTCGGCGTGGAGCGGGAGGCCCACGACGAGGCGGGTCGCCTGCGCCTCGCGGAGCACCGCCGCGACGCCCGCGACGGCGTCGGCGCCGTCGGCGCGGACGAACGTGGGGAGCCCGCGGACCGTGATGCCGAGGGGGTCGCAGACCGCGAGGCCGACGCGGCGGCGTCCGTAGTCCACCGCGGCGACGCGGCCGATCACGGGCGCGGCCCGCTCACGAGACGAGGCCGTCGCGTCCGCGGCGCAGCAGCTCGTCGTGGATCTTGCGGACGTCCTCGCCGCGCCCGCGGCGCGCCACCAGCAGCGCGTCCTTCGTGCGGACGATCACGAGGTCGGTGACGCCGAGCAGCGCGACGGCGGTGCCGTCCTCGGCGCGGACGAAGCAGTCGGTGGCGTCCACCGCGACGGTGCCCTCGGGCGCGACGTTGCCCGCGGCGTCGGGCGCGGCGTGTCGCGCGACGGCGTCCCACGAGCCCAGGTCGTCCCAGTCGAACGACGCGGCGAGGACCTCGAGGTCCTTCGCCTTCTCCATGACCGCGTAGTCCACGGAGATCGACGGGACCGCGCGGTACGCGGCCGCGACCTTCGCGGGGAGGGCGCGTTTCGCGGCGCGCAGGGCCGCGAACGCGGCGGCGCCCTCGGGGAACGCGAGGTCCATGGCCGCGAGGAAGGCGTCGGGGCGGAACGCGAAGGAGCCGAGGTTCCAGAGGAACCGGCCGCTCTTGACGTAGCGGTTCGCGGCGGCGCGCGGCGGCTTCTCGACGAACCGCGTGACGGCGTGGACCTCGCCGGCGGCGGCCTCGGCGCGCGCCTCGCCGACCTCGAGGTAGCCGTAGCCGGTGGCGGGGAAGGTGGGCCGGAGCCCGAGGGTGAGGATGCGGCCCGTGGCCGCCGCGCGGTCGAGCATCCCGCGGAGCGCGAGCCGCCAGGCGCCCTCGGGCGCGACGTGGTGGTCGCTCGGGACGACCGCGACCGCGCCGGCGCCCGCGCGGCCGACCTCGATGGCGGTGAACGCGAGGGCCGCGGCGGTGTTCTTCGGCTGCGGCTCGAGGAGGAACCGCCGGCGCGCGCGCGCGGGCAGCATGCGCGCGAGCGTCGGGCCCAGCGCCTTGCTCGCGACGACCCACGGGCCGTCCGCGTCGCAGAGCGGCGCCGCACGGTCGTACGTCGCGCGGACGAGGGGCCGCGGGTCGTCGCCGTCGAGCGGGAGGACCTGTTTCGGGCGGGAGGCGCGGCCGACCGGCCAGAACCGCGTGCCCTTGCCGCCCGCGAGGACGGCGACGTGGTGGGGGGCGGGGGCGCTCACGGGGCCATCGTGCCCGGACGCACGGCGCGGGCCAAGCGCCTGTCCCGGTCGTGCCCGTCCCGCGCCCGGCGGGGCCGATGCGAGGAGGGCGGGCACGCCGCCGCGAGCGGATCGCCGGGCGCGGCCACGAGGCGTCGGGGCGAGGGTCGGCGCCGCGTCGGGCCCGGGGGCGTCACCGGAACCAGCGCGGGATCCGGCGCGACGTGGTGGCCGTGAACGGCACCGGCGCGGCCTCGGGCGCGGCGTGGCGGGGCCCGAGGAACGGGAACGGGTCGAGGACGGGTTTCGCCGTGGCGAGCGGGCCGCGGATGCGCACGACGTAGAACGGGTCCTCGCGGAGCACGCCGAGGAGGTCGCCGAGGCCGGGCACCTGGAGCGCGCCGGGGAGCAGGAGGCTCTTCACGAACTGCGGCGCGAGCGTGACGTCGACGGTGCCCGCGAAGTCGTAGACGCCCTGGCCCTCCATCTCGAAGAGCGGGCCCGCGAGCACGAGCCGGTCCGCGACGAGGCGTTCGTCCTCGATGCGGAAGGCCACGTCCGCGCGGGTGAACCGCGGC